>JANTGV010000094.1 GCA_024762745.1 Sulfurimonas sp.
ATTTTTAAGGACATTTGCTGCAACTTGTATGTTTTTTAAATTATCATCTACTATTAATATGTTTGTATTTGGTTTTGGCATATTTCCCACTTGGTTTGCATAGACATTTGAATTACATTTTTCAATTTTAGTGAATTAATATTAAAATATAACTTATAAAATTTTGATAATTGTAGAAGTAATATAAGTATTTTTCATTTTTACCCATAGAAGAACTTTCTCAAAGAAATCTTACAAATTTATAACAAATTTAAGTTAACTTAGCTAACATTGTTGTAGTAAAAAAAGCTCGAAATGCCGTGCATAAGGGCTTCTTTTAGTGCTAATAAGTCATAGTTATAAATCTTAGAATAAGCCATTAATGGCCAAAGGAGAATATATGCAATTAGGTTTCCTAGTTGATTTGCACCTATGTATGGGTTGTAAAGGTTGTGAAATCGCATGTAAGGTGGAGAATGAAGTTCCACTGAGTACATGGAGACTTCGTGTTAAGTATGTGGATGTGGGAACTTTCCCAGAAACAAAGAGAACATTTACACCTCTTAGATGTAATCACTGTGAAAATGCTCCATGTGAGAGAATTTGTCCGGTAAGTGCATTACATTATATAGACAATGGAATAGTAAACATTGATAAAGAAAGATGTATCGGTTGTGCAGGCTGTGTTATGGCTTGTCCTTATGGTGCTATCTATATAGATCCGGAAACACAAACTGCTGACAAGTGTACATATTGTGCTCACCGTATCGCATCATCATTAATGCCGGCTTGTGTTGTTGCATGTCCTGTTGAAGCAAATATCTTTGGTGACTTAGATGATCCTGCTTCAAATATTTCTAGATATATCCAAGAGCGTACTGATGTTCAAGTTCGTAAACCTGAAAAAGGTACAAACCCACATCATTACTATGTTGGAGCAAGTCAAGCGCACTTAAATCCTCTTGCATCTGAAAGAGAAGAAGGGTATAACTTATTTAATAAAGTAACAACACTTCCACTAGGAGGGCATCACTAATGGTACATGAAACTTTGGCAGCAACAAATGCTGTAGTAACTCTAGATGTTGCCATCCCTGATATTTTTTGGGGTTGGTATGTAACAATGAATATGTGGGCAAAAAGTATCGGTACTGGTTTAGTATTTATGCTTTTTTTATTGCTTAAGAGAAATGCCAATGAAATGAATGGGCTCAGAACTCCTGTTATGATCGCTTCGTTTATTTTTATGAATATTTTCTTAATCTTCACTTGGTTGGATTTACACCAAATGTGGAGAATGTGGCATATATTCTTTTACCCTCACTGGACATCGGCAATTACTGTAGGTGCTTGGATGGCTACTCTTTTTGTAGGCTTGGAATTTGTGATGATAGTAGCGATGATCAGAAAAGACAAATGTATTATTACGAAAGATCCAGTATCATTCTTTGATAAAACACTTTTCTGGGTGACACTTCTTGCGATTCCTGTAACACTTTATACTGCAGGTATTATGGCAGAGGCAAGTGCAAGAGAGTTATGGCAAATGCCGACAGAAGCTGCACAAATGATCTTAGCGGCGACACTTTCTGGTTCTGCAGCGATCATTTTACTTGGCGGTTCTAAGTTAAGTGACGAAACGAAAAACTTTTTTGGTGCGATTTTAGGATTAAGTGCTTTAATGGCATTTATTATCTATATGTCAGAATATATTTTCGGTGCGATGAAAGCAGAAGAAGTTGCGGCGATTTTAGACTATGTTAAAGGTGACGGTGAGTACGCTACAATGTTCTGGATCGGACAATGGGTTGCTTATATCTTACCAATGCTGTTAGTTGCGCTTTCAAGAGTAAGCAACAGTAGCAGTCTTTTAAACCTAGCGGCTATCTTAGCGATCGCAGGTCTGTGGATAGTGAAACATGTATGGCTAGTTATTCCACAATTATTACCATTGAGTTAAGGAGAAAATATAAATGTATTTACAAAGTAGAAGAACATTTTTAAAGGGTGCAGCATTCAGTGTAGCTGGTGTTGCCATAGCTAAGGGTGTATTTGCAACTGATGCAGCTGCAGAATCTGTTAGCCAAAGTAAGTTTACTGATACTCCTGATTCAATTGCATTTTATCCTGATCAAGCTGAGTGGGATAACTTTCAAGAGTTGAGCGGTGATGACTGGAAACGTGGTGGTATAGGCCGTCATGGCGTTCAGTCTGCAGAAAATCCGGACGGAATTCAAGTAAATAATTATATGCTTGTACCGACAGTTTGTTCAAACTGTGAAGCAGGTTGTGGTCTTACTGCATGGGTAGACAAAGATACAATGACAGTAAGAAAATACATGGGTAACCCATTACATACAGGTTCTCGTGGACGTAACTGTGCAAAAGGTTACGCTGTAACTTCACAAATGTATGATCCGGATCGTATTCCTTTCCCACTTAAGCGTGCTCCAGGTTCTAAACGTGGTGAAGGTAAATGGATTCGTACAACATGGGATGAAGCAATGGCTACTATCGGTAAAAAAATGCACGATACACTAGCTGTTGGTGATGAAGTTTCTAAAAAACAAATCATGTATCATGTTGGCCGTCCAAATGAAAACGGTTTTGGTCACCGTGTACCGCACACAATGGGTCTTGATGGCTATAACTCTCATACTAACATTTGTTCAGCAGGTGCTCGTGAGGGTTCTATTCAGTGGGCAAATGATGATAGAAACTCACCAGACTGGGCTAATGCTGAGTTGGTTTTCTTACAGTCATCACACGCAGCAGATGCTGGACACTACTTTCAACAATCAGCTGGTTTGATTGCTGATGCTCGTAAACGCGGTGCAAAAATGGTTGTACTTGACCCTCGTATGTCAAATTCAGCTGGTATGGCTGATTTATGGATACCTTGTTGGCCAGGAACTGAAGCGGCATTGTATTTATACCTTGCAAATAGAGTATTAAACGAAAAAGATAAAGACGGTGAAGATTTAGTTGACCATGAATTCTTTAAGGAATGGGTAAACTGGGATCGTCTAATGGCTAACAAAGAGCATTTAAAGAAAATGGTTGGTTATGGATATATTTCTAAAATGCCAAAAGGTGATTCTTATGAAGACTTTATTGAATTAGCAAAAGAGCTATATGCTCCTTATACTAAAGAGATGGTTGTTAAAGAATGTAAACTAGAAGGTATGGAACATAAACTTGATGATTTATGGGAAATGTACATAGATGCTGGTAATAAGATCGCAACATACTTATGGCGTGCAGGACCGATTGGTCACCGTGGTGGTTGGATGAACACACGTGCAGGTTTCTTGACATTAGCACTTCGTGGAGCATTGCGTGGTGATATTGGTGGTACTTCATGGCACCACTGGCATGAAATTTCAGTAGGTGGTAAAGGTGATAAAGCTACAGTAGCAGGTGAAAGAGCTCCTAAAGTAGATGTTTGGAATGAAATTGCATGGCCACCAGAATTTCCTCTTTCGACATATGAAATGAGTCATATTATGCCTCACCTTCTTATGGATGAAGAGTGGCAGAAAAAATGGATAGCGAAAGGGCTTAATGTTCCTACTAAGCTTTCTGTGTGGTTCCCTCGTATGTATAATCCTGTTTGGATTAACCCGGATGGTTTCAGATGGATAGAAGCATTAAAAGATGAATCTAAAATAGAATTGTCATTTAACTTGTCTCCAACTTGGTCTGAAACAAACTGGTATTGTGACTACATCTTGCCGGTAGGTCTTGCAGGTGAGAGAAATGATCAACAATCTACACCTTCTAAGCCTGAGCAGCGTATAGAATTCCGTCAGGCAGTTATACGTGTTGCAGCTGAAAAAATGGGTTGGAAACCTAAAGATCCGACTCGTGCAACTCTAGAAGCACACATGAAATATGGTCTTGGTGAAATCTGGGAAGAGTCAGAGTTCTTCCCTAACTTAATGGTACATCATGTTGACCCTGATGGAAAATTAGGTGTTCGTAAGTTCTGGGCTAGTAAGAAAGACCCATCTCGTGCTGTTACAGTACCTGAGTACTTTGATGCTGCTATGAGTCTTTTACCAAGACTTAAAGAAACTGCTTCAAGAATGTATAAAGATGATGAGTTCCCAGTATACAGTTACATGAGAGATCATGGTGCTTGGACTGAGAAAACCAATGTTTATAAACCTCAAGAAGAGGAATTAAGAGTTGACAGTCATTATGTATATGCACATGGTAAGAAATACCATAAAGATGAAGTGAAAAAAGATGCATTTGGAACTTTATGGGTAGAGCATGATGGACGTAATCAGTCTATAGGTATAGTTAAAGACGATAAAGTACTTGCAGGTTTCCATACATTAAGTAAAAAACTTGAGTTCTTCTCAGAGTGGTTTGCAGAATGGAAGTGGCCTGAGTATGCAGTGCCTATTTACCCTCGTAATGAAGGTGAATATAAGAAAATGGAACATGTAGTAACGCAAGTTCACCATACATTTATGAAAGGTGATAATGAATTTGCACTAAATACTATCTTCCGTTTACCGTACAATATTCATACTCGTTCAGTGAACTCTAAACACCTTATGGAGATTTCTCAAAACCATAATCCTGTTTGGATCTATACAAAAGATGCTGAGCGTTTAGGAATTAAGCGTGGAGATGCTATCCGTGTTAATATTACAGATACAGTGGCAGACCCAGAACATGCAGACAGTGGTTACTTTGTAGGTATGGCTGTACCGACTGAAGCAACTCGTCCTGGTGTTCTTGCTTGTTCACACCACGCTGGTCGTTGGAAACTTAAAGACTCTGTAACAGTTCCTGGCTTTGAACATAAGCTAGGAATTATGGGTGTTGGTGCTCCAAGATATGATATGACAAATGATGGTAAAATCGGTACACTTAAGCCTGCAGAGGGAATTAAGCCTCGTCATGATGTATGGCAGTTTACAGAGTACAACAAAGACCTTGACAATATTTGGTGGGATGGATTAAGCGGTGCATGGCAAAATGCTGTTGCTCCTTCGCATCCGGATCCAGTTGCAGGTAACCATGCATGGCATTTAAAAGTTAGTATCGAAAAAGCGAAAGCTGACGATGTTATAGGTGACATTTATGTTAACTATGAAAATAACTTTAAAATTTACCAAGCATGGAGAGATAAACTTACTCGTCCACTAGAAGCTGGTGATAAGTTACGTCGTCCTCAGCACATGAAACGTCCTGCGGTTCCTCTTTCTAACAAAGCTTATGCAGTAGAGATTAAAGCATAATACTTTATTTTTTAAAGCCCACTTCAAGTGGTGCTTTAATATACTTCCATATAATAAACATCCAAAAAGGTAGACTATAAATGCAAGATAATCTTTTGACAGAGCAATCTGCACGTGTAAATATATATGCTTTAATTTCAAGAATTTTAATGCATGAAGTTGATGAAAAGCTATTAGAGTTAATTATAGAAGATGAAAATATTTTATCTTTTTTCCCTGAATTTCAAAAATGGGAAAAACGAAAGGGAAAGAGCAATAAAGATTTGATTGAACAGTACCTTAATGTTGATT
>JANTGV010000095.1 GCA_024762745.1 Sulfurimonas sp.
TCTTCACATGCTTGAGCGAATTCAGCACTTTCAGATAAAAAACCATAACCTGGATGGATAGCATCACAGTCTGATTTCTTTGCTAAATCAATTATTTTATTATAATTTAAATATGCCTCAACCGGATTACCTATTATTGGATAATATTCATCTGCTCTTGGAACCCATACTCCATTAACATCAGCTTCCGAAAACACAACAACACTTTTAATTTCAAGTTCTTTACAAGCTCTAATAATTCTTAAGGCAACTTCACCTCTATTAGCGATTAAAACTTTTGATATTTTTTTCATAGAATGCTCCAAATATTTTTATTAAGCACATTTTAGTATCTTTAAAAAAATAATTCTTCACTACTTTTGCACTAAAGATTATCTATTATTGTTCTTTTTATTTACTTTTTATGTCGTTAATAGTTACTTTTTTTGATATACTCTAAATATGAAGAGAGCAACACTCAATAAAAAAACTAAAATATCAAATGATATATTGTTCTATATATATACAAACATAGATGTTGATATAAATATGGATGAACTAGCGCAGAGTTTTAATATCAGTAGATTCTATATGCATAAGATATTTAAAGAGATTTTTGGAAGAAATATATATGAGAGTATCAAGTCGATAAGACTTCAAAAAGCATCAACGCTTCTTTTGACAAATAAATACTCTACAATAACAGATATAGCTTCATTATGTGGGTATAGCTCACAAACTTCATTTATACGAGTATTTAAAGAGCGCTTTCTTATGACTCCTACAGCATGGAAAAAAGGTGGTTATCAAACATACTCAAAAATCATCCTTGAAGAATCACCAAAAGCAAAAGAGTCAAATGCTAAGTTTGATGATCTTGAACCAAGTATTGTTAAAATGCCAGAAATCGAATCTTATTATATTAGACATCATGGCTATAACGATAAAATAAAACAAACTTGGCAAAAGATTCAGACATGGGCTTACAGTAACAACATAGAAAACTATAAGCATATAGCTCTATTTCATGACAATCCTGCAGTTACACACTTAGATGAATGCCAATATGTAGCTTGTATACAAGTTGATAATGACGATATATCTGAGAATGAACGACTACCAAAGTTTAAAATATCTGATGGAATCTATGCTAAGTTTGATTTAACTGGAACGGATGGCGATCTACTAAAGTTTATGCACTGGGTGTATAATGAATGGCTACCAAATAGTGAATATGAGACTACAACTAAACCACCATATACAATCTTTAAAAAGAACAAATATTTATCGGATGATCATAATTTTGAATTGAGTTTTTATTTATCAATAAAATTTTAGAAACTGAAGCATTAAAGCTATTCGAACTTAATGAACATTAATGAGAACTACTTTATCATCTTTTAATCACTAATAATACGGTTTATTTTTGTTCCGTTTAATAATATAATCATGGAATGTCCCATATAAACTATAGAATATCTAATGCATTTTAAAAGAGTTACATTTCTCACAAAGTGTAGAGACTGTGAAAGGACTGGCCTTGTATTGACAAGGATGGTTGAGATTTAGAGAATATTTCAAGATTTAGATGTTCATACTTGTATCCACCTCAATGGTTTTGTATTTGTTATAGAGTACATTCGCACCACTCTGAATGGTCACTTCTCTTCTGGGAGTATAATCGACCAAAAATCTATCTTTTTGAGAAGTTGTAAAGTCCACACAGAGTCGTGCTGCACTCTCTATAATATGCATAGGCAGGCTCTGCTTATCTGTCGTAATAATTACATGGGTAGATGGCTGGTCTTTGAGATGCAGCCAAATATCTCTCGCTCTTGCGTTTTGAAGAAGCTCTATATTGCCCTTTTCATTCTTTCCAAGCTGAACTTTATACCCCTCTATCCAAAAAATCTCAATAGAGTCATTTACCTTTACTTTTTTGTTCTGTACTTGCTTGGGAAAAAGCATCTCTATTTTTGTAGTATCTTTAGCACTCTCTACAGTATGAATAAAAAGTTTTATATGCTCTATCTTGGAATGAAGAGACTCCTCTTCAATATGCAGATGTTTTGCTCTCTGTTTTGCCTTTTTGCTCTTTGTAAAAAACATGTCTGAAATCATAAACGCAGTAGGATAAGTTTTTGGAAGTTCTATTGTCACTCTACTTCCATCATAATCATCCAACTCTAAACTTTTAGCATAGGGCTGAATGTTATGAATATTTGAGAGTACCAAATTTCCATAGTGTTCACTCTCATTTGCCTCTCTCTCTAGAGTCTCTTTATCATCTAAGGCAGCATAGAGTTTTTGAAGCTTTTTTAGTTTTTTATTTAAAAGAGATACTTTTTGCTTTTTAAGAGCATCAAGCCTGCTGCGCTGCTCCTTTTCATAAACACTAAAAAGGAACTCCTCTACACTCTCAAGAGGGTACTCTTTTGCCACAAAAGGAGCCTGAGGGACATCTAAAAGCTTCTGCCCCACTTTTACCTCACGAAATGATGAAAAAAGATCAACATGCCGAAGTGCTTCAAGCACAATATTTTGCTCATCAAGGATTATTATATTTGTATACTTTCCAGTGAATTCGATTTGAAGGTAGTTAATCTCCTCTTTATAAGCAGATGCTATAGAAGTCTTAAAGCGAATGATTTTATCATCATTAAGAAGTTCAACATCTAAAATATTTGAACGGTTAAAACGCTTTGCAATTACTACATCAAAAGGTGCGTTGTAGACCTTGGAACGTGGATATGATTCGCACTTAAACATGCTGGAGTTTGAGCGCTGCATATTGAAGTATATATCGTCACTTTTATCAAACACAATTTTGAGAGTTGTATCACTGACTCTATGGATAGCCGATATTTTTGTAAAGTTTTTTAAATAGTTAATTATCTGTTTTAAGTGAGATAGTTTCATAAAGAGATTGTATCACACATAAGTAATCTAAACTTTTTTTAGATCGTAGGCTCTGCTTTACCGATAAAATGTCCCTGCGCATAATCTATGCCAAGCTCCTTAACCGCTTCATAGGTATACTTATCTTTTACAAACTCAGCTACTGTCTCTATATTTAAAGACTTAGCCAGACCTACAATAGTTTTAACGATAAGAACTTGCTTTTCATTCTCTTTTATCTCTCTAATAAAAGCACCATCAATTTTAATAATATCTGCGTTCATCTCTAAAAGACGATTAAAGTTTGAGTTCTCAACACCAAAATCATCAATAGCTATTTTGAAACCCATCTCTTTTAACTGCTTTATCTGTGTAGAGATAATTTCAAAATTATTATCAACTACAACACTCTCTACAATCTCAAAAGTAACTCTAGATGGCTCTATAGAGTAGTGTGAAAGCTTATCTTTTAAAAAGTTACTTAAGTAGCCCTCAAGAAGGTCTCTCTCTGTTAAATTTATAGCAAACTGAGCCTCTTTATTTTCAAAGTATTGAAAACTTTTTCTGATGATAGTTTTTGTAATTCCGGTAAGAATCCCAAGCCTTGAAGCAGAACGAAGAAAATATTTTGGTTCAATAACTTCCCCCTTGACCACACCCCTTGCCAAGACTTCATATTTTGTAATTTTACCACTTGAGACATCCTGAATTGCTTGAAAATATGGTTCAATCTGATCTTTAAGTACAATTTCTTTAGTTTTATTTAACCATAAAATAGCATCTTTTTCATCTTGGTATGCAATACTTAACTCATCATATATCTCATAATTTCTACTACCAAGCTTTTTTGATTTATCTAAGGCGTATTCACAATTTACTATTGTGTCTGAAATATTATTTATGATTCTTGATGCACCTATATTAAAAGTCACATCAATACTAACATCATCACATACAACTTTTGTTATATCAAAAAAGGAGATTATCTGTTTACAATACTCCTTTACACGCTCTTTTGAACTCTCTTTTGAAAGCATCAAAAACCTATCGGACTCTACTTTAAAAAGTTTTGTATTATTGCTAACATTAATCTCAAGAATTGATTCAATCTCTAAGAGAATTTTATTTGAAAGCATCTTGCCGTAGACTTTGTTTATAGCTGAAAAGTTCGAAACATCAAGCAGATAAAGATAGTTGTACTCACTCTTCTTTAACTCTTGTTCTATACGATAAAGATAGGTCTCACTAGCATTGATAAAATCAAATTTTTTAGCCATAACAGTCCTTCTGTGTAAATGGTATCTAAATAAAACTAAATTGGGTATTAGTACAACATCCTGTAACCTCACCTTAAAATAACTGAAGTATAATTATGCAAAAAAATAAGGCTTCCCTTTGAGACAACCTCGCGGTTTTGGTAAAAACTACTTTTCACTAGCAGCAATACAAGCTTATATGTCTCAAAAAAAGATAGCAGCACTCAGTATTTCTGTATGCACTCTCGACGGTAAACCTCTTAAACTTAAAATAAACTCTCCACCTGCAGCTTAATCTTTTAAAAACATATAAACAAAAACTTCATAAAAAGATTAAGGATATCTATGTCAAAAACAATAAAACTATCACTACTATCAGTCGCTCTATTGAGCCAACTAAACGCAGATAACCAATACACGCTTGATGCAATTAACGTAACAGCTTCTCAGGGAACAACTATAAACAAAAAAGATGTAACAGACAGCGTCACCATTATCACAAAAGAGATGATAGAAGAGTCTCGTGTGACTACTCTAGATGAAGCACTCAATAAGATTGGAAATATCTCTATGACCAATAATGGGGGAGTCGGTAAAAACAGTTCCATGTATGTGCGAGGAATGGATACAAGACGTCTTTTAGTTCTAATAGATGGTGTTAGATACAATGACCCATCTTCATTAAAGTCGACTGCAGATTTTTCACAAATCATGCTCTACAATGTTGAACAGATAGAGATTATTAAAGGTGCTCAATCTGGAGTCTGGGGTTCAGATGCTTCAGGTGGTGTCATTAACATTATTACTGCAAAAGCAAAAAGTGGCTTACACGGTTCTGCCAGTGTTGAGTATGGCTCATTTGACAGCCTAAAAACATCTTTACAGGCTTCATATGCAAATGAAAAATTCGATATTCTTGTCACCGGTTCACTCTACTCCACAGATGGATTCTCGGCAGTTGAGCCAAAACAGTCTGAAGCTATTTATGGAGAGAGGTTTGATGACTTAGGTTTAGAGAAAGATGCGTATGAAAACAAATCTTCAAACGCAAAATTTGGCTACAATATAACCGACAATGATAAAGTTATAGCTTCTCTTCAAACTATAAACTCTGATATTCACTTTGATTCTTTCTCAGGGAGTACAGGTGATTCTAACATTCCAAATACAGAGCTACAAAATCGTTTTTACAACCTTGCTTATACACATAAAGACTCTATCAACGATATAAAACTCAACTACTCACTGTCAACCTTTGATCAAGAGACTCAGTTTAGTCCCC
>JANTGV010000096.1 GCA_024762745.1 Sulfurimonas sp.
ATAAACTCTTTTGCCACGGAGTTCTCAACTGCTTTTCCTACTGTTTCTAATGGTGCTTCCATGTAAGTTAGAAGTCGTACTGGTTCATGATAGGCTTCCCCTTCTAAAAGCACTGATTGTGTTGGTAAACCTATTTTTAGGTCACTGTAGTTACCGTTAAATACACCAACTTTTGAAACAACATTATGATATACCTTAGAACCTGCACCATAAACAGCATTATCTACAGTAGCAAAGTAGTGTTCTAGATTAATCCATTCGCCAACAACAAGCGGACCGTTAAAAATTCGTGTGAGGATATCAGCATTTTCATTATCTAGTTTTTCGTCATAAGAGTGCATAAAGAGTCTGTTTCCAAAAGGCATATGTTTAATTGACTTTCTAGGACCTGCAAAAACACCCATAACACCTGCTAAACCCCATTCAGGTCTGGTCTCTGACCAGTCCATAGACTTAATCATAATATCATTTTGCGTTTTTGTATATGGAAGTTGCGCTGCTCTTTCATAACGTGAGATACTTGAGGCTTTCTCAAAGTCTTTTTTTACTTGAGCAAATCTTTTCATCTCATCTTCACTTAAAATATCGGTGTCATAAAAAGTTATCTCATCAGTTGTAGTAACATGCAGTGAAGGTATAAATTTTACATCATCAGGAATGACAACTCCCTTCTTAGCAAGTTCATCTCTTACATCTTGTGAATTTGCAATCATACAGAGTGCTCTATTGTTAGGAAGACTACTCTTACCACCACAAGCACCACAATCGAGTGCAGATTCAAATGGATTGTTATCTGACTGACTTACATGTCCAGATAGAATTACAAACTCAGCAAAGTTATCAACTTGGCCTATCATAGTTAGGAAATTGTACAGATACTGTACTTTCTCTTCAAGAGTAAATCCAACTTTTGCAAGTTTTTGTTTTTGCAGTTCGTAATCTTCAGTAGACACATTGTAGTTATTTTTGAGCTTCTCTAATAGTTCTGATGGCACATCCACAGTTAAATTATTACCCAAGATCAGATGATCTCTAATTGTCTGTACCTCTTCTTGAGAATATTTATGAGAAGTGTTGTTTACTAGGGCTTCATTGATAATATGTAGATGAAGTTTATTCACATACATCTCTATATCTTCATCTGATAACTTATCTAGTGTATATGTTGTTTTAGGCTTTTTTGCTTTAAAGTTTGCAAAGAACTTTTTAGTCTTTTGTGGTGCAAATGTTTTACCAAAAAGATTAATTCCAAAGACCCAGCCTATTGCTTCAACCATAATATATGGTGTATAAGGATTGTTTTTTAGATCACTTATAACTTTTTTTGTTGTTTTATTAATAACTTTTTTCGACTTATAATCATCGTCTGATTCTTGTGCTACTTCAAATACAATATTTCCAGGTTTCACAACTGCTGGACATAGAAGCTGTTCGTTTGTTTTGTCAAACTCTACAAAAGCTATTGGAAATCCTAAAAAGCCTCCAGCACCATATGTTGTATAGTTACCAGTACTCTCTATCGCTCTTCTTGTAATTTCAGATCTTACATCTAAACACATTGTAATTGAAGCTGAAGGTCTCTGGGTTTCAGGTTCATCGGAGAGTTTCATTTCGTCAATAAATGAATGAATATAGGTATCTTCAAGAGATTTCATCCAAACATAACCCTCTTCTTCACGAAGAACTTCCATGATTTTTGCAAGTTCTACCAGTGGTATATCACTGTTAAGTATATCATTTGAGAGGTGAACCTGCTTAGCATCTAACTGAAGCTCCTCTTGTACATATCTCTCTAGGATATCCTCATAGTTTTTAGACTCTTCCATAGCATCTATGTATTTTCCAGGGAGATTATGTTTGAACTTAAGCATTTTGAGTATCACATAGGCTCCATTCTCCAAAGCATACTTATGTAATAAATCAAAATTATTAATTTGTCTATGCTGTAAGTATGCTAATTCGTAATAGAGTCTAATCGCCATATAGTCCATAAGAGATGCGGGGTACTTTTGTTGTGAATAATAGTCAGAATCTTCAGAGCGGTACTTTATAAATCCAGCCCATCCATGTAACTTAAGAATATGCGTTAAAAGATATCTCTCTTTGTTCATTACATGTAGTTTCTCTAATGCTTCTTCTACAAATTTTTCAGAGTCATGCGGATAATCAAACTCTTCATAAAGCTTAAATGTCTCAAACATTCCAAGTTCTCGATTATCCATAGATAATATAGTCTGGTCTTCATCTAAAAACCGTGTAATATATTCAATAATACTTTTTTCAATTACCTCTTTGTCATCACGGTGAAAAAGGATGTCATTAATCTCATAAAGAGTCATATGTTTAGTTATCTGTTTGAGCCATCTGTCTTTATTATGATACGAAAATTCATCATCAAGATAAGCTAAAAGTTCTTTATCAATAGCGTGCTCTTTATCGTCTGCCTGTTTTCTAAAGTGGTTCCATTGAGGATTCACTTCAAGTAAACATTTCATAGCTAGATCATAATATTCTGCTAACCCATCAACCTCAAGAACTTCTTTTAAGTTCTCTTCTAATAACTCATGTGAAATTTTTCCCTCATTATAAAACTTCAAATAATAAGATGGATCCATATAGACTTTTCCGCCATATGTTTTTTTTGCTTTGTTCAGGCCATCTTTAAAGCCAAGGTGCTCAAAGCCTTTGAGTGGATTGTGGTGAATAAATGAACCAATAGGCCAATAGTGCGGGACTCTGTTTTTAACAGCATCTAATTTTTCTACAATACCCATGAAAGTATCTCCTTAACTCCATAAATACTTAATATTGTAAGTGCTATTACAATACCAAAATGAGTAATTTTTTCTTTGTTATCTAAATCAAAATAGTGAATATTTGGATTAGTTTTTCCAAAAATCGATTTCTCCAGAACCTTCATCGAGATTAAAAAGTTTCCAAGATATATACTAATAACAACTACGTACCATAACAGATCAGCTTCAGTATTAAAAATATATGTTAAGAAAAACAGAGAGTTTGGTAATGGTGGGTAAAGACCTATACTGATTAAATATACAGTAATATGAATACCAACTAATGGAGTAGCAAGTGTAATACCTCTTACATAAAGGTAGTTAGCACTTCCATAGTGTTTTTGATAAAAGTTAGCAATTGCATAAAGACCAATTAAAGAGACTAGTAATGATAAACTGTAAAATGCACCTTGTTCTTCAAAAAGAAGAAAAAATGGAGCATTAATATAGATAAAGTAGTAGGCTAGTTTATAAAAATTTGTTGTCTTGGTTGCTCTATATATAGTATACATTGCACTAATAAATGAGATTAAAACTAATGTCTCAGAGTGCTCATTGTGTATAAAAAAAGAGAGGACAATTGCACATAAAAGTAGAAAAGCACTTATTTGAAAGATAGACTTACTAGTAAACTTAGCACTCTTCTCTAGGAAAATATAGTACGGCAGACCAGAGACCAATAAAAGAAATATAATATTAGCAATCATAATTTACCCTTTTTAGAGTTTTTAAACATATCAAAGTAGTATCCTTCCTTAACTAAGAATCTATAATATTGCCATTTAGTTTGATTTGGTTTTTCATCTAAACTAGCAGAATCTATAGAGGGTTTTCTATATATAAACAACCACCCAATAACCATAATAAGTGTTATAACCGTTAGTGCTGTCATTAAAGTTACATTAAGTGTTGCAGCTTCATAAAAAAGTAATGCGTCTTTTCCGTAAAGGAAGTGCTCTAATGCTAATCCAAGATATTCATATGTAAATAGTATAAGAATAAAAGAGCTAATGAGTCCCAATATAACTTTTATTGAGTCAGTTTTAGTTACTTTGAAAAAAGATACAAAAAGTTGAGTTCCTGTAAGCCAAGCGAATGCTAAAATAATGATTGCAGCATTAAATTCGAAGAACTCAGGTGCAAGTACTATCTTAGCTCCAATAAACGTGACAACAGGAATAATAGTAAAGAGTGCTATAAGTTTGAAAGTCTTGGTATTCTTGTATTTTATATCTTTATTTGAAAATGTTTTATTTGAGAGACGTTCTGGAATATGTGAATCTTTTCTCGCATGATTGATAACACTTCCTGATTCTAAGAAGAGTGAAGCTTTGAAGATACCATGAACGATAAGGTGATAAACTGCAAGAGAAAATGCACCTAGACCAACTTCCATTATCATATAACCCATTTGACCAACTGTCGAGTAACCAAGTGAACGTTTAATATCAGAAACAACTAGCATTAAGACCGATGCAAATATCGCAGTTATAAGACCTATAACAAACGCAATATTGAGTACTGCTGGAGTAAGAATAAGTAAATAAGCCATTTTATTTAGCAATATACCACCTACATTTACAACACCGGCATGCATTAAAGCTGACACTGGCGTTGGTGCTTCAGAAGTGTAAGGTAGCCATATATGAAAGGGTACAATTGCTGATTTCATCATAGCAGCAATTAGGTAGAGTAATCCAACAACAAAAATCATCGGATCTGTTATTGGACTTTCAGACATGATGAGCCACTGCTCTTTAAGTACTACTAAATCAAAACTTCCAAATGTTTGGTATGTGAGGATAACAGCAAGTAAAAATACGAAATCTGCACTTTTATGAATGTACATAGTCCACCTTGCATTTTTAACAGCTGTTTTAGAACCTACATTAAAGGATACTAAAAGGTAGAGACCAACACTCATCAGTTGCCACGCTAACGCTAAAACAATCAGATTATTACTCATGACGAGTAGATAAATTGATGCGAAAATAAAGTTTAAAAGGATAAAGAACCTTTTATAACCAGCTTCATCCCACATATATTTTGTTGCAAACTTTCTAATAACTAAACCTAAGATAGCAATATATGGTACTAAGATAGCCGAGAGCTCATTATAGATGACTAAACCACCAAGGCCTTCAATCGATTCACCGGTACTCATTACATAATATGTACCAAGTAGTGCAAGTAGTGCTACCATGCTTGAGAGTATGATACTCACTTTTGGCATTATCTCTTTTTTATTGATAAAACCAAGTATGATTGCTATTATGATCGGTATACTAGGAATAAGTAATACAATTTTTTCCACTAACAACTCCTAAAATCTATAATAAAATGCCTTTTAAACAAAATAGAAAACTTTGTTAAACATTTTTAATGTAATAGATTTATTTTTTAGAATTATAGTTTATTTTTTTGAAATAAGGAGTAGTTGAAATCAAGTTCTGCTTAAGAGTTGAATTTAAGAGCAACAAGTGTTACTATTTGATGCTAACTGGAAAGGGCAAGTTGTTGTAAGTTTTATAAAAACAGAAGCTTGTCTGACGTAAATAAGATAAATAAAAACACGCAATTATCCCCTTCTAAC
>JANTGV010000097.1 GCA_024762745.1 Sulfurimonas sp.
AATTCACCGCTTCATTATTCTCATTAGCCTCAATCCAATTTTCCGTTGGTTTCAATAAACCATTTATGCTTCTCTGCTCCATCGTTTACACCCTCGCTTTTTAATTAAATATTTTCGTCTAACACACTCATAGAGAATAGGTGTACATACTTCAATAATAAATCATAAAAAACAATACAACCTATTTCTATTTATACTCCTTATTAACTAAAACTATTATTAATTATAAAAACACACATAATAAGTATTATAAGTATTTATTATTTTATTTCGCGGGGATTAAATTAAAATTTTATCGCATTTTATTCCATACTGAAGCAACTTGCGCATCATAATAATATTCTAAACCGAGCATATGAGATGAATTATCATAAACTAACTGTGTTGGTACTTCACCTCTATCTCTCCACTCTGGATTATTTGAAGCATCAACTTTTAGATACCATTGATTCCCTCTCTTAATAAAATAACCTGCGAATGTCATATTCACACTATTGCTCCATTGATCAACAAGTTGATACTGAACACTATATTCATACTTATTATGTTTAACATTTTCAATTTGTAGCTGACCTGTAATATTGTAAGGAATATTATCTTCCACATACGCAGATAAGCTATACTCACCTTCTATAGATAAACTTGAAGTTTTTTGTTTAACCTTTGGTTTGCTAACTGGATTTACTGCAGGTTTTATCTCTTCTTGAATTTTAACTACTGGCTTAGGAATTACTTTATCTTTTGCTTTTTCAACAGGTTGATTTTCTTCCTTTGGCGGTGGAGAAACTTCTTTTTCCTTAGCGTTCATCATTGGAAAGACAAGTAAAAACACACCAAATACTATAAGAATTAAAGAGGGATTTTTAACGTCCATTTTAATTCCAAAACCTTCAACATGATTTTCATTGTTTGAATATCGCCCCGTTATAAAAATAACGATACCGATAACTATAAGAAAAACACCTACTATCATAATGACTATCTCATTATTATCTTTTATTAACTGTAACAGTTCTGCTGTTTCTGACATTTAAATCCTTCCTTTTGAGTGTTATCTTCGAATCCACTTTCCATCTATACAGATATATGGACCTCTGATATCCCCTTCTGCATAAGTTTTTCCTCCATAAGTGCAATCTGCACTAGAGAGCGTTCCTAAAAGTAAAATCGATGTAATAAATAAGACTACTTTTTGCATATTAACTCCTTTTTTAATCTGTAAAATCTATACTGCTTCGGTTTCCTTCGCTAAAGGAGACTTCTGATAATTTAGCCTTTTGAAATAAAGCTTCATTCATATTATCTTTGAAAAATTTTACCTCAGTCAAATGAGCACCACTAAAATCTACACCTTTAAGCTGGCTCTCATAAAATGAAACATTTGTAACTTTAGCTTTTTTAAATGAAGCATTCCTAAGGTTGACATTAAAAAATTCTGTTTCGTTTAGTTTAGCACTTCGAAAATCAGCACCCTCAAGGTAACTGTCACCAAATTCAGTCATAAACAATGTTGTGCCTTGCATATGAGCATAAGAAAGATTACTTTCATCATAAAAACTAGTGCGTGTCATATCTGCACCTACTAGAGATACACCCTGCAACTGGGTATTTATAAATTCAGCCTTTTGGAGTTTTACTTCTCGCATCTTTGCATCTTGGAGTTGGGCATTGTCAAATTTCACGGCTTGCAGATGTGTATAATTTAAATTGGAAGCTTGGAGCTCTGTATTGTGCATATCTGCTCGTGTTAATATACAGTTTTGCAGATTTGCATAACGTAAATTTCTATTTGCAAGATTGACTCTTGCACCAAACTGAAGAATTAGCTCTTTATCCGTTTTGCCATATTTAGAAAACAGGCTTGGTATATAGATAGATGATTTTGATATTTTTACTATGTCTTTGTCTGTCACCACTATTCTCGGAAAGCAATCTTTGGGCTGATTTCTATCAGGACCAAGAAATAGACGATGAGCGCTACAAACTCCCTGAACATACCAATTTTTATTTTTAAATATAAGTTCTGACTCATAATCACTCACAAGAGGATAAAAAAAGATAAAAAAATAAGACAGTTCCAAAACTCCTACAACTATACTTGACCCTAAAAATATCCAAAAAGACAATGTGCGTTTAAGATAGCTAGAATTCACGTAAAGATAAAAACATATCAAAATAACATCTATCAAAATAATAGTAAGATGTAAGAGTGTTATTGCTTGGTGATGATAATCGGCAAAACGTTGATAAATAGCAACAAGTACAAGCAAGGGAAACAGATAGACAAGTAACCATAAAACAACTTTAATGGCTTTACCTTTTTTTAATCCGTGTTTGAGTGAAACATATACATAATTATACATTGAGGAGTCTATAGTTTCTACAGTAAACTCACTCTTATAGGCATCTAGTTTTCTTAAATGCTCATGATAGTTAAACAAAATATTAAAATGTAACAAAATCAATATAAGTGGAGCTAAGATATAAAAATAGATAAGGTCTAACTCAAAGTCAATCAAAGGCATTTTAAATGTATCAACGGGAAGAAGTAACATTAAATCCGTTGTATTGAGTACTGATATAAATATGTATAAAGTAGTAAGGTAAAAAATAATAAGAAGTTTATTATTTTTATCTGAAGAGAGTTCAAGAGACTTCATACTCTGCTCTGAAACCGTTTCTAATTCTTTACTCATCACTACTCCTTCAATTTATTCTATACGAGTAATAGTTAAATGCACACTACCGTGATTATTTTTATACAGACTCCAAACATCATTGGCAAAACAGTATAAGTATCCGGGGTTTTGAATAACAAGTGGTACTGTCTCATGCTCCGTCAAGTCAACATACTGATGCTCAACTGCACTTCCATCATGACCAACAACACTACTCTCCCCTGTGTCATTGCTTATTGCACCAACCATTGTAAACCATCGCATATCTTCTACTCTTTTCGTACCTATAATATCTATAGACTCATTTTTAAGCACTCTCTTTAAAAAAAGTTCAGATTGACCTAAAAATGAAGAAGTGGCACGAGCAATATCACCCATTGTAAACTCATCATTTTCCGTACCTCTCCAGTCACAAACATCTTTACTATCCACCCATTTTCCAGTGGCAGAAAATGTAAAAGATTGGTTTTCACCCAAGTAGAGTTGCGTATTATTCCATTTAGTATCAGCAAATATTTCAACAGTTACAGACTCACCAGGCTTTAAAGTTTTACTTTGATGGTATTGTGGATACTCTAGTGGAGATTTTTTCTGTCTTATAAATACACTTTCATGAAATTTATCCCTATTTATTTCACTCACTTCTGGCAAGTTTCTAGGTCTTGAACGCAGTTTTGAAAATATTCCCTTGTAAGAGTTATGCAAGACACCTAAAGGATTATCAAAGATCAACTCATACGCTGATTCTCTAAACGCAAGTCCTTTACTTTTACTCTCATCCATCATCCATCTTAGAGCCCCATACGAGAGGTCAGAATTAGCATAACCACCTCCAACATCAGAGTGTACTCCTGGAAACCAAACTTCCAAGGCATCATTACATTCAGAAGCATTTGTCCATCTTGTAATACTAAAAGTAGAACGTATTTCATCCATTGCCATAGCATGACGCGCCGAAGTCACATTACTGCCTAAAGTTGTATTGTGAAACTGCCACTTTTTCTTGTCATCAAAAAAGTTTAATATCTCTAAATCATCTGGAACACCAAGTGCACCAACTGTATCCCACACACCTATAAAATGGATTGGTGTTTTTTCTCTGTTATTGAAAAATTTCCACTTATTCCCTGCCCAC
Source organism: Sulfurimonas sp. (assembly GCA_024762745.1). Next base: position 3,814 of record JANTGV010000097.1, read on the forward strand.
TCGTCAATATTAGAAAGATTCTTTCTGTATCCAGTTGCATAGGCCTTTTTAACACGTTTCCAAGATTCATCTGAGGATACAGATCTTAAATCAAGTAAACCTTTTGAGAGCATGCCGCCAAGGCTTCTAGCCGTAAATGCACCACGACTAAAACCATAAAGATATATTTCATCACCCTCTTCGTAATTATTTCCAAGCCAATGATAAGCACTCGATATATGATTTCCTATCCCGACACCTAAAGCACCACCAAGGATTTCATCAACTATTCCGCTATCTTCACCACCAAGACCAGGATGATAATATCTCAGCTGTTTTACACCATTTGAATCTCTATCAGCCAGGGCATTATATAACTTCACAACATTCGTTGGTGCAGTTATTCCATTCTCTTCTTGTTCTGGATTGTTCCATGTGCCATCACAACACACTATTAAACGTTTCATTTTAACTTCCTTCTTTAAAGTTACAGAGCATCTATTAATATGATAACAATTTTAATAATATTAGAATATAATATAACATTATGAGGGTTTATAAGTTTTCAAGAGTTACTTTAGTTAACACTAATGTAACTCTTTATTAATATACTCACATTATAGTAGAATTAAAAGGAAAAATATGAAGTTAAATAGACTCATTAAAATATCTTTGGCCGGATTTATAATTACAAGCTCATTAATCGCAGCAAACGCAGATAAAGGAATGAAGTTATTCCAATCAGTTAACCCTAGTGAGGCAACTCTTGTTCAAACAAATAAAGCTAAAAAGTTCTGCCCTATTTGCGGAATGACTCTCCCAATGTTTTACAAAACAAATCATAGTGCCATTCATGATGAGGAGCAAAAGCAGTACTGTTCTATTCACTGCGTTGTAGAGGACCAAGAGATAAACAAGGCTGATTTAAAATCTGTGAAAGTTGTTGATATTAAATCTTTAAAATTTATAAATGTCGATAAAGCCTTTTATGTTGTTGGTTCTAAAAAGAAAGGAACTATGAGTATGGTCAGTAAGTATGCCTTTGCTAACAAAAATGATGCTGATAAATTTGCAAAAAAGAACGGTGGAATCGTAATGAGTTATCAGGAAGCTTATGCTGAAGCAAAAAAAGACTTCAAAAAAGACACCCTTATGGTTAACAAAAAGCAGGCTAAAGCTGCTGATATGGGTGAGAAGATGTATAATAAAATGTGTAAAAAAACAGATATGAAATTTAGATCAACGGCCCATGCAAAGGCTTATATCGAAAAGAATAGGCTCTGTGGGGATGTCAAAGGTAAAAAGCTTCAAGCTATTGGTCTTTATTTAGGTAAAAGGTAGTTTTAACTACTTTTTACACACCTCTTTTTTAGCCATAAAGTTCAACTCTTTACAAGTGAACCCTGCCTCTTTTCTTGCATCAGTGTTTAAGTTTTTAGGACGTAAAAATCCTTGCGGATAATACTTGTCGATTATCTCAAAATAAATATCA
>JANTGV010000098.1 GCA_024762745.1 Sulfurimonas sp.
TGTTTTTAAGATATAATTACAAAAACTTAACTAGTAAAGTATCTTATGAAAAACTACACTCTCTGCTCACTTCTTTTTAAAACAAGTTCTAACTATAACGATAACTTACAAACACTGCTAACACTTATAAACAAAACAGAAATTAATTCTATTATTGTTGCACCAGAAGTCTGTTTAACAGCTTTTGATTATGATAACTTTGATGAACTTCTTGCTTTTTCACTTCTAGCTACAGAGAAAATAAAAGAGGTGTCGTTAAATAAAATAATCATAGTAACAATGATAGAAAAAAGAGAGGATAAGGTCTTTAATTTTGTGAAGGTTTTTCATGATGGTGAAGTGGTATATGAGAGAGCAAAAGTAAGACTATTTCGTTTTGCTGACGAGCATAAATATATGAATGAAGGTTCAGATGAAGATGTTCAAATAATTGAAGTGGATAAGATCAAAATAGCGATACTAATCTGTTTTGAGTTGCGTTTTAAAGAGTTATGGAAAAAGTGTGAGGGTGCAGATGTTATTGCAGTCCCATCATACTGGGGAGCTTTAAGAACAGAACACTTTAAATCACTAACACAATCACTTGCGATAATGAATCAGTGTTATGTAGTTGCAGCTGATTCTGAGGATGAAGAGTGTACAAAAATGAGTGGGATTATAACGCCACAAGGTAAAGTAGAGAGAAACGGGAATAAGCCTTGCTTAAAGCTTGAGTATAGTAAAAAAGAGGTAACTCTTATGAGAAGATATATGGATGTAGGAATAGAGTAATTGGATAGAATAACAGCAACAAAAACAGCAAAGATGGCACAGGAGTGCGATAGAGTTTTTCCTCTTTCACCAGAGATACAAGATGCAATAGCTAAGACAAACAGAGAAGCCTTTGTCCCCACAGGGTTCCGACACAATGCCTATAAGTTAGATGCACTTCCGCTGAGTTCTGCACAGTGGATAAGTTCACCACTTACTGTAGCGATGATGACAGAGTATCTTATCCCAAGAGGGGCAGACAGAGTTTTAGAGGTTGGGTGTGGTAGCGGGTATCAAGCTGCAGTTCTCTCACATCTCTTTCGTGGCGTTTTCTCCATAGAACGTATAGAGCCACTTATGCTTGAAGCAAAAGCAAGGTTTAGAAAGTTAAATATAAATAACATTCATACAAGAACAGATGATGGACAAAATGGGTGGATTCAGTATGCCCCATATGACAGAATCCTTTTCTCTGCTACGGCAAAAGAGATACCTCAAAAACTTTTTGAACAGTTGGCAGATGGTGGGATATTACTAGCCCCTATGCAAAAAGGAGATAAGCAGATCATTACGCGTTTTATGAAAAATGGTTCTTTTATTGAAGAGGAGGAACTTGATGAGTGTGACTTTGTTCCTGTTTTAGATGGTGTACAGAAATAACATAGTAAAATACAACTAATTACATCAAGGGTATGATTATGGAAGATATGTATGGCATTAAATATAGTAAACCGGAAGTGGTACTGCTTCAAGATACCGGCATTGGTGTAGCAGAAGCAGCTGCAAGAACTTGTTATGACTCATTTGAAAACAGTGAAAACAGTGTTATAAAAAACATAGAACATCAGATGCCAAGTGACTCTATGTGTGATGAACTCAATGCAATTGATGACTCTAATCTTTTAGATGATCTGGCGTGGACATACTTTCATCACTCTATTCTTGAGCATGCAAATCTTAGTTTTTTAGTTCGTGGAACTTCTCGTGGCGTTTTACAAGAGCATGCCCGTCACCGTCTCCAAGCTATTTCAGTTAGAAGTACACGTTACACTATGAGTTCAGTTATTAACGCTTTTGTCGCTTCAAGACATGGAGGAGATAAAAACTTCTTTATCGAGACTGTAATGGGTTTTGATATGTTTGTAACAACTGATAAAGAGTATAACAAGCTTGAAATTGGTGCCATCTATGATAAGTTAGAGTACCAGTCAAAAGTTGTGGATGATTTTCACGCTATTGCAGTAGCGAAAAGTTCTATTCCTTTAATAGCTGAACTTGAAGGGGATGCACAAAAACTTTTTGAGGCACTCCAATCTGGCAAGAAGAAACGCAATGTTGGTGATGCGTTTAAACATATCATCTCCGATAATGTAAAAGTTGATATGGTTGTGACTTTTAATCTTAGAAGTTTGAAAAACTATTTTACACTTAGAGATAGTGGTGCTGCATTTTTTCAGATACGCTGGCTAGCACAAGAGATGATGAGAGTGACACCAAAGAAATATTTAGACCTTATAATTAAAAGCAAGGCATAAAGGATTCATTATGTGGAAAATATACTTACTTTTACTCTTTTTATTTGCAGGATGCTCAAATATAACCTTTAATGCAACAATGTGTGACCAGATAGCTTCTGATCCACATGCAACAGTACCTCAAGAGTGCAGAAACTATAGTGAAGAAGAGGCAGAAAAAGCCTTTAATAAAACGCAAGAGAAAGAAGAGAGTAAAGAGAATATAATCAAGTTCAGCAAGGATCAAGATGATAAAGAAGATTGAGACGGCAAAAACCCTCCTCGAGGCACTTCCATATATTAAAAAATATGCCAACGAGGTTTTTGTTATCAAGTATGGCGGTTCTGCGCAGATTAATCCAGAACTTAAAGATAAGTTTGCCCAAGATATTATTCTGCTCTACCTTGTAGGTATAAAACCGGTTGTAGTACACGGCGGTGGAAAAAAAATAAACTCTATGTTGGATAAGTTGGAGATAGAGAGTGAGTTTGTAGATGGTATGAGAGTGACAAACGAGCAGGTTATGGAAGTTGTAGAGATGGTTCTTGGTGGAAATATCAACAAAGAGATAACAACACTACTTAATGTTCATGGTGCAAAAGCACTTGGTTTAACTGGAAAAGATGCAAACTTTATTACTGCAAAGCCAAAGTCTGATGGAAAGTATGGTTTGGTTGGTGAGATTATAGGAGTGGATGAGAAAGTTGTGAATAAACTCATTGAAGATAAATTTATCCCTGTAATAGCACCAATAGCCTCAGGAAATGAAGTAAATCATCCAGGTTTTAATGTAAACGCAGACTTATGTGCAAGTAAGGTTGCTGCAGCGATAAAGGCTAGAAAGATTATTTTTATGACAGATATTGCTGGTGTTTTAGATAAAGAGAAGAACCTTTTACCAACTCTTACAGAATCAGAGATTGAGGCTTATAAGGCTGATGAGACTATTCATGGCGGTATGATACCAAAAGTGGATGCTTGTCTTGAAGCTATTCATGGTGGAGTTGAGAAGGCTCATATAATAGATGGAAGAGTTGAACACTCACTTCTGCTTGAGATATTGACAAGCGAAGGTGTTGGAACAGTAATCAAAGAGTCATAAGAGGGTAATAATGAGTTTAGAAGCAAGAAGTGGTGGTATTTGTGAGTTATGTGGAAGCAGTGAGGGCTTAAGTGCTTTAGAAGTGGCTCCATCAGATGGCAGTGATGAGCAGTCTATTTTTGTTTGTGCAAAGTGTAAAACGCAGATAGAGAGTGGTGAACTTGATGAGACCCACTTTAACTGTCTTAATGATGCTATGTGGAGTGAAATACCGGCAGTAGCAGTTATGAGTTACAGACTTCTTAGTTCTCTTGGCCGTCAAGATTTAGTTGATATGATGTATATGGAAGAGACGACTAAAGCTTGGGCTGATGCTGGTGTCTCAAGTGAAGAGAAACTTGTCTACAAAGATGCAAATGGTGTAACACTTCAAGCTGGCGATACTGTTGTTATTATGAAGGACTTACCAGTTAAGGGGACGGGTTTTACTGCTAAACGCGGTACAGCTGTTCGAAATATCGGTTTAGTTCCAAATGATGTTGAGCATATTGAAGGTCGTGTAAATGGTGTTAAGATTCACATACTGACTAAATATTTGAAAAAATCATAATGAAGTCAAGTGATCGGTTCTATAAGATAGATAAGGATTTTCGTAATCCATATGCCCGTGATAGAGATAGAATTATTCATTCAGGTTCATTTAGAAAGCTTGAGTATAAAACGCAGGTCTTTTTAAACCAAGAGGGTGATTTTTTTCGCACGCGTTTGACGCACTCCATAGAGGTTTCGCAGATTGCACGTTCAATCACTTCAAATTTAGGGCTTAATGAATCACTTGCAGAAGCGATAGCACTTGCACATGATTTGGGGCATACTCCCTTTGGCCATGTTGGCGGAGATAGTCTAGATGAGTGTTTAAAAGCTGATGGGTTTAAGAATGGTTTTGAGCATAACTTTCAGAGTTTTAGAGTGGTTTCATCTTTAGAGAAACGCTATAAGGACTTTAATGGTCTCAATCTTACTTTTGCTACACTGGAGGGTATTTTAAAACACTCCTATCCATATAGAAAGAATTTTTTCCCTGAGTCAATTCATGAACAGTTCAATTTAGATACTCATCCATCTGTAGAAGCTATGGTTGTTGACCGTGCAGATGAGATAGCATATATCAGTCACGATATAGATGACGGTGTTTACTCTGGACTCATTAGTTTTGACGATTTAAAAGAGAGCGAACTGATTCAAGAGATATTAGAAAAAGTTGCACTAGAGGGAGTTGGTCAGGAGAATGATGAGATGTTTCGTTATCGTTTTAGTTCACATCTTATAAACCATCTTGTATATTCACTACTTGAGTACTCAAAAGAGAGAATAGAAGTAGGTGAAGTTTTAAGTGCTTCTCTTGATTCTGAGAGTGAAATTCCTATAGGTTTCACACCCTCTTTAGAGACAAAAATAAAAAAACTAAAAAAGCTACTTTTCCAAAAAATGTATCAACATAAAAAAATAGTTACAAAGATGTTTGCTGGAAAACAGGCAATAATAGGACTTTATAAGGGCTTGATGGAAGAGCAGAAAATGCTTCCAGATTTTTATTTCAAGCAATTGGAATTTCGTTCTAAACATCGTGTAGTAGCGGATTACATAGCAAGTATGAGTGATAGATATGCACTCTCTTTTTATAATGAGATGTACGGAAAATTATAACTATATAGTTTTCTATATAAAAAACTATATACTGGATAAAAATGAAGCATTTTTTACTTTTTTTACTAATACAAAATTTTATATTTGCTGAAAATATAGACACTAATAGCAGTGATAGTTCTACTAATGATTTAGTAATTATAGAAGATAGTTCTGGTCTTAGCGATGATGAGGTAAGAGATCTGGCAGAGGAGAGTGATACTCAAAAAGAGAGTAACAAAGTCTCACTCAATAAGGTAATAGATGCCATAGATG
>JANTGV010000099.1 GCA_024762745.1 Sulfurimonas sp.
CCAGATAAGAACCACGCACCGGAAGCCAATGATGATAGCGCACATACAGCATATGAGACAGCAGTTGTTATTGATGTACTTCAGAACGATAGCGATGCAGACGGAGATACTTTAACAGTAGAAAGTGTTACAAACCCATTCAATGGAACTGCATTAGTTGAAAATGGAAAAGTAAAATATACTCCAAACAATGGCTATAGTGGTCAAGATAGCTTTCATTATACAGTCAGCGACGGTAAGGGTGGCGAAGCAACTGCAAAAGTTACCGTAACTGTTGAAGAGAAAGCTAACACAGCACCGGAAGCTAAAGATGATAGTGCAAGCACAGCTTATGAGACTAGTGTAACTATTGATGTTCTTAAAAACGATAGCGATGCCGATGGAGATAACTTAAGCATTAAATCTATTACAAATCCAAAACATGGAAGTGTAAAGATTAAAAACTCTAAAGTAGAATATACTCCATATAATGGATATAGCGGAGATGACAGCTTTACCTATACTGTAACAGATGGCAAAGCAACAGATAGTGCAACGGTATCTGTAGAGGTAGAAAAGAAAAAAGAGAACAATAACGGCGGCTGGTTTGGTGGCTTGTCAGGTGGCGGTTGGTCTTTTTGGTAGAAAATAATCTAAATATTTAAAGACTAAAGTTACCTTTAGTCTTTGAGTAAACTTTTTTTAACCCTTCTTTAAACAACAATATATTGTCGCTTTAGTATGCTACAATTTTTCTATGAACAGACGAGAAGTTTTAGAAAAATTCGTACAATCACTCTTTTTACTGCCAAATATCTCAAAAACAAAAGAGATAAAACTACTCTATAAATCTACTACGCTAAAAGTTGCCGGCTTACAGTATGGCGAGTGTGTAGATGAAGAGTTTATTCCAGGCAAACCCCTAATATTAACAAGAGAACCCCAAAACCAATACGATACCTATGCAATAGCAATCTATAAAGAGGCTAAAAAAGTAGGCTACATACCAAAAACATACAGCCGCATCATTGCCTCAATACTAGATAACGGCGAAAAAATTTATACAAAAGTTAGGTACTACAAAGCAGAAGAGGAGCCTTAGGAGAGGCTCTGGGTAAGCTTATGGAAGGTTGGATAAAAAGTTGGATGAGGTGGTATAATGTTATATAATATATTTAAAATGGTGTAGGTAAACATAAGAGATGGAACAGTTAACAGATTTAAAAGCAATTTTACACTCTAAAAGAGCTAATATATTTTACTTAGAAAAATGCCGAGTTATGCAAAAAGATGGTCGGGTTCTCTATTTAACCGAAGCTAAAAAAGAGTATCAATATTTTAATATTCCTATTGCTAATACTACTTGTTTGCTTCTTGGAACAGGAACATCTATTACCCAAGCAGCTATGAGAATGTTGGCACAAGCAGGAGTCTTAGTTGGTTTTTCAGGAGGTGGGGCTACACCATTATTTATGGGAACAGAGAGAGAAGTACAGATTGAAATAGAGTGGATGAGTCCTCAAAGTGAATATAGACCTACAGAGTATATACAGGGATGGATGCAATTTTGGTTTGATGAGACTAAGCGGCTTGAGACTGCTAAAAGATTTCAAATAGCAAGAATAGAGTTTATAAAAAAAACTTGGACAAAAGATAAAGAGCTAAAAGAGAATGGTTTTGATGTAAAAGATGAGACTTTAAACTCTATGTTTGAAAAAACTTTAGAGCAGATACCCAATGCGTATAATGTAGGTAAACTTTTACAACTTGAAGCTGATTTAACCAAAAAACTCTATAAATACGCTGCTGAAAAAACAGACCAAATAGGTTTTATTCGAGACCACAATAATGCTGATATTGCGAATGATTTTTTAAATCATGGAAATTATTTGGCCTATGGTTTAGGTGCTACTACACTTTGGACACTTGGAATTTCTCATGGTTTTGCTGTGATGCATGGTAAAACAAGGCGTGGTGCTTTAGTTTTTGATGTAGCAGATTTAATTAAAGATGCCATTGTTTTACCATGGGCTTTTGTTTGTGCAAAAGAGGGAATGAGCGAACAAGAGTTTCGTACCCAATGTTTACAAAAGTTTGTGGAACATAAGGCTTTGGATTTTATGTTTGACGAAGTTAAAAAGGCTTCTTTGTATTATAGAGAGGGTAAAGAATGATAGTTACTTTTGTCTCTCAATGTGAGAAGAATGCTCTTAAAAAAACAAGAAGGGTTTTGGACTCTTTTGCCAATAGAATCGGGGATAATACTTGGCAGACCATTATTACAATGGAAGGATTGAAGAGCGTTAAAAAACTACTTAGACAAACGGCATCTAAGAGTACGGCTGTGAGTTGTCACTGGATACGCTCTTCTCATAGAATAGAGTTAATGTGGATAGTAGGGAATAGAGACAAGTTTAACTCGGAGGGGATTGTAGCTGTTCATCGAACTCACAAAACTATTTTAGACAATTATAAAGAGAGTGACTGGAAATATTTGCCACTGATTCAATCTTTGACGGCTCTTGCAGCACTGTTTCACGATTGGGGTAAATCGACCAAACTGTTTCAAGAGAAATTAAAATCTTCTACAAAACAAGGTGACCCTATTCGTCATGAGTGGATTTCTTGTATGTTACTTCATGCTTTTATTGTTAACAATAACAATAGTGAGAGGGGATGGCTACATGCTTTAGCTTTAGGAGAGATAGATGAAGATGGATTAAAGAAGAGTGTAGAGAGAGTCGATAAACGTGTGTTACACAATCTTCCTAATTCTGCGAAATTGATTATATGGCTAATTGTCTCGCACCACCGACTACCAAGTGAATTTACCGATAAAAAACTTTTAAGAAAAGAATGGAATGGTGTAGAGGCTTATTCTATTGATGATGTTTTAGAGTATATTACTCAATCTTGGGGATATGAAAATCTATATGATGAAGAAACGCACCAACAGCGTTTAAAACAGTGCTTTGAATTTCCCAATGGATTGTTGAGTTCTTCTATTAAATGGAAAAGAGAGCTCAAAAAATGGTCCAATCGTCTGTTAGGTTCATTATCTTTATTAGAAGAGGCAATGAAAGATGGAAGTTATAGAGTGGTACTGCATCATTCACGTTTGGCTTTGATGTTGGGTGACCATTATTACTCTTCTCGTGATACTGATAGGACTTGGCAAGATACAACAGGGTTATTTGCCAATACCGATCCAAAAACGAAAACTTTAAAACAGAAACTTGACGAACATTTATGTGGAGTAATGAAGAGTGCTTTAAAAACGGTTTATCTTTTACCTGCTTTTGAAAAAGAGCCACCATTAGTTGAAGATAATAGGGTATTAAAAAAGAGAAGTCCTAAAGCTTTTGCTTGGCAAGATAAAGCTGTAGCGAAGATAGCTCCTGCCTTAAATAGAGAGATAAAGCAAGGTTTCTTTGCTGTCAATATGGCAAGTACAGGGTGTGGTAAGACCTTTGCTAATGCTAAGATAATGAGAGCTGTATCAAAAGATACTAAAAGTTTGCGTTATGTGTTGGCTTTAGGGCTTAGGACACTTACTTTGCAAACAGGCGATGAATATAGAGAGCGTATTGGTTTAGATGAGAGTGAAATGGCTGTACTAATAGGTTCTAAGGCTGTTTTAGAGCTACATAAAAAAGCTAAGGAAAAAGAAGATAATAGTTTAGTAGAGTATGGTTCTGAGTCTAGTGAATCATTGCTTGATGAGTGGATAGATTTTGATTCATCTATTCCCGAAGAGGGTTTGGCAACAGTGTTACAAAAAACTAAAGATAAAGCTTTTCTTTATGCTCCTGTTTTGGTTTGTACTATTGATCATCTAATGGGTGCTACAGAGACGAAACGAGGTGGAAAATATATTTTGCCCTCTTTACGTTTGATGAGCTCAGATTTGGTAATAGATGAGATAGATGATTTTACAGGTTCTGACCTTATAGCCATAGGTCGATTAATTCATTTAGCAGGGATGCTTGGTAGAAAAGTAATGATCTCTTCTGCGACTATCCCTCCTGATTTGGCAGAGGGATATTTTAATGCTTATAAAAAAGGGTGGCAATTGTTTGCTAAAACAAGAGAAGCCAAAAATGAGATTGTTTGTGCATGGGTTGATGAATTTAAAACAGAAGTTACCTTGGTAAATGGTGCAAAAAATATGGAAGCAATAGAGAACTATAGAGGTGCACATGCAAAGTTTATTAAAAAGCGTGTTTCAAATTTACAACTAGAGCCTATAAAACGGAAAGTTGCAATCGTAGATTGCCTTGACGAGATGGAAGAGAGTGCATTTGAAGAGGAAAAGACAAAAGAAGAGCAGTATTTTTCTAAAATAAAGAAGGCTATTTTTCAAAATCATAAATTTCATCATACTGTCGATAAAAGAACAGGTATCCGTGTGAGTTTTGGGGTTGTGCGTATGGCAAACATAAGACCTTGTGTTGCATTGGCGAAGTTTTTAGCCAAGAGTAAAAATGAGGGTATTGAGTTAAAGGTGATGGCATATCACTCTAATCAAGTATTGTTATTGCGGCAAGCCCAAGAACAATACCTTGAGAATGTGTTGAAACGAAAAGAAAAAGAAGGGGAGAATCCAAGAGCTTTTGAAGATGAGACTATTCGTATATATTTGGATAGATGTAAAACTAAGGATTTACTTTTTGTAGTGGTGGCAACACCTGTAGAAGAGGTAGGAAGAGACCATGATTTTGATTGGGCTGTGATAGAACCCTCTTCATATCGTTCTATTATTCAATTGGCAGGGCGTGTAAGACGACATAGAGTTTCAGAAGTAACACAACCAAATATAGCTCTGATGCAGTATAATTTGAATGCATTTAAAGAGAATGATGAAGATGGGGAGAGTTATTTTAAACATCCTGGATATGAAGAGGGGATAATCTTAGAAACGCATAATATACAAAAGCTTGTAGATGTTAAAGCGCTTAAAGAAAGATTAGATGCAACGGCTAGAGTAATGAAGCCTAAAAAACTACAACCAAAATTCTCTTTAAGTGATTTGGAGCATTTTCAAACTCAAAAGGCTTTGACGGCTTATGATAAAAAAGGGGCGACATCTCTACAAGGTTACTTGGATGAAAATTGGTTTTTAACAGCACACCCACAATATCTACATCCTTTTAGAGAGAGTGAAGTTACACAAAAAGTTTTTTTGGTTTATGATGAAGAGGATAAAGCTTACTCTTTTTGTGAAATAGAGGGGTATGACAATATTATAAAAAGAGAGGAGATTTTACAGATTAAGAGAGTAG
>JANTGV010000100.1 GCA_024762745.1 Sulfurimonas sp.
CTTCTTGAGAAATTTCTTATGCTATTACCCAAAAGGTTAAGAAAAGGTTTTTTTAGCACTTTAGCTCTACTTAGTTTCTATTTCTCTTCAAGATACAGAAGTGTCTCTGATCAAAACTTAGACTTTGCGTTTGACGGAAAACTATCAAAAGCAGAGAAAGATGATATTACAAAGTACGCTTTCAAAAACCTAGCTTATAACTTTTTACACTCAATGGAGCTTCGTCACATGAGTAAAGAGGAGTTACAAAGTAAAATCACCATACAAAATATAGAAGCTGTAGAGAGAGTTCATGCCCAGGGAAGAGCTGTCATCTATGTTACTACTCATTACTCTTCTTGGGAACTCGGTGGAGCTTCTATAGGGGCATTTATTGAGCCTTTAATCGCAGTCTATAAAAAGATGAAAAATAGAGATTATGAGAAGTGGTTACTCGAGGCACGTGACAGATTTGGAAATATCTCTATGGAAAAATCAGGTGTCGTAAAACCTTTGGTAAGAAACATAAAAAAAGGAATGGCCTGTGGACTGCTTATTGATACAAATATCAATCCTAAAGAGGGCCTTATGGTAGATTTTATGGGCAAGAGTATCCGTCAAACCTCAACACCAGCCTACCTCGCTAGAAAATTCAACGCTGCGATAATTCCCGTCACAATGAGAACTGACGATGATGAGAACTATACACTTATACTCTTTGATGAGATACCCGTGGAAAAAACTGAAGATGAAGCAGCAGATATACAAAACGCCACACAGCTTCAAGCAGATTGGCTGACATCTCTTATAACTAAAGAACCGAAATTCTGGTTTTGGCTTCATAGACGTTGGAAAGGTGACCATCCAGAGATCTATAAAAAGTAACTACTCTTTAGTCTGACACTCTTTTGTTCTCGCTTCAAAAAGCTTTAAAATCGTTAAGAAAAACGCAGTAATAGCAGGTCCAAGTATCATTCCCCAAAATCCAAATGTAGCAAGTCCAGCTATAATAGCAAAGAAGATTACAAGTTCATTCATCCTTGCATCATCCTCTTTTAAGAGTCTATTATTTATCTCTTTTATAATCAATGGTTTTATAAATGTATCTGCAACAATGGATATCACGACAATCGAATATAGAGCGATAAAGAGTGCATTTGAACTATTCCCTATAGAGAATTCATAAATCATAAATGGCAGCCACATTAAAACCCCGCCAACTACAGGAATAAGAGAAGCAAACCCATACATAATTCCAAAAAGAAGTCCGTTATATCCCATAAAAGAGATAGCAATTCCAAAAAGAACCCCTTGAAACATTGCGTTTATGATTATAGAATAGAAGACGACACTCATAACCGATGATAATTCACGTGCTAGGAGCGTGCTCTCATCCACTGACATCTGAACGACACGTTTGAGAAATTCAACAATATAAGCACCGTTATATTGAGCAAAAAAGTAAAAGACTATTACAAGAAATGCGTTTTTCAAAAATCCTGCACTAAATGCACCTACTTGACCAGCAATACTCAATGCATATGTTGTCAAAGAGTTAATGTTTATATTTTCTGTTGCTTCTAACAGATGTGGCTTTAAAAAGATTAAATAATCAGGTGGTGTTTCTAAAAAATTCTTAACATATAGTTCAATTTTACCAAGCATCTCCGGCTCAATGGAGTTTAGTTTTATAGTTAATGTAGCCAAGAAGTATCCTAACGGTGCAAAAAACAAAACAGCTAACAGAAAACTTGAAACCAATGCAGCTATAAACTTATTTCTAAACACTTTCTCAAAATAGTCTTGTATGTTTGAAGTAGAGACTGCTAGAAGTGCTGCTATTGTAATGCCTAATAAAAAAGGAGCATACAGTAGATACATCCAGTAAAGCGAAGTTGCAAAAAGTATGGCAATAAAGTACTGTGGCTTCATTTAAAAAAGAGTCCCATCTTCATTTATGTACGACATATTTAAGACATCGTAGGTCATTCTCGTAGCCTTTCTTCCTTTTGCTGTCCTCTCCAGGTACCCATTTGCTATTAAGTATGGTTCTAACACATCTTCAACTGTCCCCTCATCCTCACTCAACGCAGCTGCAATTGTACTAAGTCCCATTGCTCTTCCATTTGCACCTGCAAGGAGTTTTAAAAGTCTTAGGTCCATCTCATCAAAACCGTGAGAATTGATACCAAGCTCATCAAGTGCGTATTGTGTTGTATTATGGTTAATATTATTTTCATCAGCAACATCAGCAAAATCTCTCACACGACGTAGTAAACGCAGTGCTATTCGTGGAGTTCCTCTACTGCGTTTTGATATCTCTAATGCTGCTTCATGAATTATCTCTTTGTCAAGTTTACTTGAAGCTTGAGAGATAATTTCTGCCAATTCTAAAGAGCTGTAAAACTGCATACGAAAACTCATTCCAAATCTGTCTCTGAGGGGATTTGAAAGCATCCCTGCTCTTGTTGTAGCACCTATTAAAGTGAAACGCGGCAGATCAATTTTCACTGTCTGTGCAGCTGGTCCACTCCCTATTATAATATCTATGCGGTAATCTTCCATTGAGGAGTAGAGAATCTCTTCAACAGCAGGAGAGAGACGGTGAATTTCATCTATAAAAAGAATGTCGCCCTCCTCCAAGTTTGTTAAAATGGCAGCCAAATCACCACTCTTTTCTATCATTGGTGCAGCTGTTACTTTGATATTTGTATTCATCTCATTGGCGATAATAAGAGCTAGAGTCGTTTTTCCAAGTCCAGGAGGTCCATAAAAAAGAACATGATCAAGTGCCTCCTCTCTCTTTTTAGAAGCCTCGATAAAAACACTCAGGTTTTTCTTAATCTGCTCTTGACCTATATATTCACTCCAGGCATCAGGACGAAGTGTTACTTCGTTAGATTCTTCTTCGGTGCTAAATGTCTCTATCTCAACTAATCTGTCCATCTTACTCTCTTAGTATGTATGAATTTCTTGAGGAAACTCTCTGCTTTGAACCTCATTAGAGTACTGTTTCACAGCCTCTTTCACTAAAGATGCCCCATCCATATATTTTTTTACAAACTTTGGAGTAAACTCTTCAAACAAGCCTAACATATCTGAAAACACAAGTACCTGTCCATCAACATCAGAACCCGCACCTATACCGATAACAGGAATAGATACAGATTTCGCAACAACTGCTGCCACATCAGCTTTTACTCCCTCTATCACCATACAAAAAGCACCTGCTTTCTCTATCGCTTTTGCATCTTCAAGAAGCTGGATCTGTTCATCATCTGTTTTCCCTTTTACCTTGTAACCGCCTTCACTTCTTACAGATTGAGGTAAAAGACCAATATGTCCACATACTGCAATCGCGTTTGAAGTTAAATACTCTACAATCTCAGCCTTATCTTCTCCACCCTCTATTTTTACACAATCTGCCGGAGTCTCTTGAAAAACTCTTATTGCGTTTTGTAGCGCTATTTCTTTATTTACATAAGTTCCAAATGGCATATCACAGACTACAAAACTATTTTTTGCACCCATACATACTGCGTTTGTATGATATATCATCTGATCGAGTGTTGTACTTATTGTATCCTGCTTTCCTGCAAAACTCATATTTAAACTGTCACCTACCAAAATCATATCACTACTTGGTTCTAATAGCTTTGCAAAAAGTGCGTCGTAAGCTGTTATCATAACTAGAGGTCGAATCCCTTTTGTTTTCTGTATTGATGATATGGTTAATTTTTTATTCATTTTAAAACTCTTTTTTTATTTGCTAAAAGAATTTTAACTAAAAACTGCTATAATCCAAACTATATAGGAGAATTATTTTATGGGTATAAGAAGCGATTTAGACGCTAGCTTTGATTTTGAAATAGTCGATGAATTTTTAGACCACTACTCTATGATGGTTGAGAGTATGGAAGTAATGATAATCGACCTCTCAAAACCAAAGATGTTTAAACGCTCTACCGATGAACTCTTTCGTGTTTTTCACAATATAAAGTCAGCCTCAGGATATCTGCAGATTCTCCCGATGAATAAACTTGCTTCCTTTGTTGAAGATGCACTTGAAGAGCTGAGAAAGAGAGATACGCCAGTATCAAAAGAGACAGTAGACTGGCTTCTTGAAATCAGTGATATGTTTGCTGCTTGGCAAGATGACTTAAAAGCTGACAATGAGTTGACACACGTAAAATTTTCTCTACTTAAACTACCTGATTTGGAAGAATAAATAAAATATGAAAAAACTAGTTGCATACATAACATCCGGATATCCGGAAAAATCTTTTACCATGGATCTTGCTTTAGCCCTTGGTGAAAATGGAGTTGACACCCTTGAACTTGGTGTTCCTTTTTCTGATCCAGTTGCAGACGGCCCTTTAATAGAGAAGGCAAACCACAAAGCGCTTGAACTTGGATTTAAATTTAAAGACCTTTTAGAGATATCAGAAGTGGTAGCTCCAAAAGTAGATACTTTATGGATGGGTTATTTTAATAGCTTTTACCAGCAAAATATGCAGAAATTGATTCCCCTCGCTTCACAAATGGGAGTTAATGGAATGATAATTCCTGATGTTCCTTATGAGGAAGCACTTGCTTACAAGAATTTATTTAATGAAAATAAAATGGCAAATATCAGTTTTGTAGCACCAACAGACACTGAAGCTAGAATAGAAGAGATAGTAAGTGATGCTAAGAAGTTTATCTATATGGTAGCCTATACTGGAATTACAGGTTCAGGAACAGCAGAAGATTTACAACCGTTTTTAGCCTCCATTAAAAAATATACACAAACACCAGTATATGTTGGATTTGGAGTCAACGCGAAAACTGCAAAATCTAAAGTGAAAGGTGCTGATGGTGTTATAGTTGGTAGTGCATTTGTAGATATACTTTTAAAAGATATCTCGTATTCTCAAAAAATCAACCAGTGTAGTGAACTATCTGAAATACTTAAGAACGAGATTAACTCCTAAAGCTGAAAAATATTTGCTTTTGAAACAGGTGTAAAAGCATCTCCAAAAGCAACTCTTTGTTGAATTCCTCCACGAGCAGTTAAGTCAACTACTACACCAAGTTTTTCTACTGTAACACTCTTTGTAATCGTCTCAAAAATTTCAGATGCTATATCTTCAGAATATAATTTCATCTCTCTAAGAGAAGTTATATATTTTTTAAAGTCTCTCAAATCAAAACCTTCACCTCTACTAAAAAACTTAACGTAGAGTGTACCTCGATAGGGTTGACCACTATGACCTAAAAAAAGCAGCTCTGCAGA
>JANTGV010000101.1 GCA_024762745.1 Sulfurimonas sp.
AAAAGTCAAAACATTATGTATTGAAGCTATCTTTTCGTTAAAATGAAAATCACCTGAGTTTATAAACTGTAAAAGCTGTACAATAATTTCAGGGTTTTTCTCAAATTCTGAAGTTATCTCATCTAGATTTGTATCATCAATAAGAAGATTATAGAGATTAAACACATTTATTAGAGGCGGTTCATATTTAGGCGTTTCGTATAGTTTTGGCTCAGAAAAAAAGTAACCTTGAAACCATTCACACCCCATTTTCCTTGCCTGATTATACATTTTTGCATCTTCTATCTTCGTAGCAATCACCCTTACACCGTGTGACTTTAACTCAAGAATCATATTTTCTAAACCATACTCAAGTTGTTGTCCAAAATCTACTTTAATAAAAGAGAGGTATGGAAATATTTCTCTATATCTCTCCATATTATCTTCGTTAAGCATAATATCATTTATAACAAGTACATAACCCCGTTCGTGGAGCTGATGTACCCTTTCAACAACTCTCTCATTTATTTCAGTAGATTCCAAGAGGGCAAATACAAAAAATTTCTCCGGTACTGAAAAAATAAGATCATTTAAAAGAAATTTTTCATCTATTTTTATAAAGCCTCTTTTATCTTCTAGAATTCTACCGGTTCCAAATCTGTTTAATATGCTACTTATTACAGAACTACTCGCGTATCTATCACCATCTATTTTTCCGTGTCTCTCAGAGTCTCGATAAAGTATCTCATAGGCACGTAATTTTGATCTGCTGTCGATAATTGGCTGAACACCAAGATATACGTTTTCCAACTGTTATTTCCTGATTAAATTTATTGTTAATTATAGCAAAATTTAGTGTTATCTAGCTAAACCCTGTTTAAGTTGATACATAATTACTGAAGCAGCTACAGAAACATTCAGGCTTTTTACCCCCTCTTGCATCTCAATAGTTAGAACCTCATCACAAAGGTCAAGAATATTTTGTGATATTCCTTTTCCCTCATGTCCCATAATAAGCACCCATTTTTTCGGAGTTATCACATCCCTTAGCATTGTTGAACCTTCACTTATCTCTGCTGCAAAAACTCTATAACCCTGTGTTTTCAGCTTATCAATAGCCTTTGTAATATCATCGTAAATATTAATTTTTAGTAGTGATGCATACCCCATAGAAACCCGTAAGGCACGTCTGCTAAAAGGGTGTGGTGATTCCTTTGGTAACATATATGAATCTATTCCCAAGGCTGCAGCACTTCTTGCGATGGAACCGACATTTTCTGTAGATGTAATGGCATCTAACATTACTATATTCTCTCCCAACTCTTCTAGTCTAGATTCAGATGGTCTAATACCGTGCATCATACAGTTATGATGAATTTTATGCCCAACAATACCCTGCATCTGTGTTTTTGAGGCTATATAAAGAGTTGGGATATTTTTTAAAGATAGAAGCTCTTGATACTCATCATAGTACTCCTGTGTAGCCAAAATACTTCTTACCTCTATGTCACTCTCAAGAAGCTTATTTACAACCTTTGGACTGTCCGCGACAAAACTATTGTCACTTCTAAAAGCATTCTCTCGAAGCTGATGATATATCTCTAACTCTTTTATATTTGTCTCATCTATCTTTTTATAATTCATAAGTGTATAATATCCATTTTAGAGTACCAGAGTAAAGGAGTACCATGAAAATTCTTCTTATGGAAGATGATGCCGTCCTCTCTGACATCCTTGTTGACTTTTTATCCGAATCATGGGATGTTGATTATGCATACGACTCAAACGCAGTCTATGAAAAACTGGAATCACAGAGTTATGACCTCTTCATATTTGACATAAACGTAGCTGGAAAGAGTGGTTTGGAACTCCTCAAAGAGTTACGTGAATTTCACAATACTACCCCTGTAATTATCATTACGGCCTATACCGATACAAAACATTTAAAAGATGCCTTTGAAAATGGTGCTCATGACTATATAAAGAAGCCTTTTGATCTTGATGAGCTGACCATGCGTATTCTCAATACAAAAAAACTCTTTAATATTGAAACAAAAGAGATGGTTAGCATCTCAGAGAATGTTCACTTTAGTATTGATGAGAAAGAGATAACAAAAGATGGCAAAAAGATATCTCTTGGAAGCAAGGACACTCTTATGCTTTCATATTTCATTAAAAATAAAGGAAGAGTAATAAAAAATGAGGAATTAATTCAGAACATTTGGGATTTTGACTCAATACCGAGTGATGCAACTCTGCGTTCTCATATAAGAACCCTTAGAGAGATGATAGGAAAAGAGAAAATAAAGACTATAAGAGGAGAGGGTTACATCTATGAATAAGATAACTAAAAGATCCTTCTACTCATTTTTAGCACTCTATCTCATTTCATCATTTGTCTTTTTAACACTTGCAGCGTATTGGTTCTTCAGCTCTCAGGTTGCAATGGAGAAGAGCTCAAATTTCTACAAAATGAACAATATTGCTGAAACTATCAGCTCACAAGTCATAAATGCCCACATGATGGGAAAAGAGTTTAAACTTCCTCTGTTTAAAGATGAGAATGTTGCTCTTTTGGATGAAAAGAGAAAAATAGTCCATGGCTCTTTAAGCCAAAAAATAGACTTCACACAAGAGTTTTATATGAAGGACGATATATTTACTCTTATCACACAAAGAACAACTGGTCACTTAGGCATCTACTATGTAGTCGTTCAGAGTGGAGAGTGTGCAAAAAACATCATGGTATTAAAAAATAAAATTCTCTACACGGTGATTTTTACTGCAATTTTTATTATCATTATCGCCATCTTTTTGTCTTACATGTTTTTAAAACCAATAAAAGATAAAATGCTTGAGATAGAGGACTTTGTAAGAGACGCCACACATGAGCTAAACACACCAATTACTGCCCTAATGATGAGCACGTCGAGAATAACAAGTAAGAAACACTATGATGCAAAGATTATCAACAACATCTCCATAAGTACAAAACAGCTCTACGATATCTACTCTTCACTAAGCTATCTGAGTTTTGAGCATGATAGTGAAGATGCGGAAGAGTTGGACTTTAAGGATGTAGTAAGAGACTCGATAGAGTATTTTCAGGAGCTCTTGCAGAAAAAAAATATTAGTCTTCTCAAAGAGTTAAACGCTTCACCTATTTATATAGCCCCTACTAAAGCGAAAATGCTTATAAACAATCTTCTCTCAAACGCAATCAAATACTCTAAACCAAACACAACTATCTCTATAAAAACTGATAAAAATGGTTTTACTATCAAAGATGAAGGTATAGGGATAGCAAAAGATGAGTTAAACAACATTCTCAAAAGGTTTGTAAGAGCCAACTCATATGCAGGTGGATTTGGAGTTGGTCTTAATATAGTCGACTCCATTGTAAAAGAGCAGAAATTTACTCTTGATATAGAGTCAAAGGAGGGAATTGGAACCACTGTGACCATAAAATATCTATCACATTAAATACCATAAACTTAAAATTGTTATTTTATATTTATTGTTTTTTTTCATTTACAAACTGTATGTAGAATTTGAGCAATTTAATGAATTTAAAGAGAGAAGATGAGATATTTTTTACTTTTATTGACTACTGTTTTACTGCACGCATCAGCTTACCCAAACTTTACCTACAAAGAGGCTATCTCCATTGAAGAGAGTTCTGGAAAGGAGGCTGTAAAAAGAATTTTTGAATACAATGAAATTTTCAACTCCTACAAAAAAGACACCTCTTTAAAGCAATTAAAAAAGATAAATGCCTATCTCAACAGACTAACATACAAAAGCGATAAATTAAATAACGATAAAAAAGACTATTGGGCTACACCAAAAGAGTTTTTAATATCTGGTGCTGGAGACTGTGAGGATTATGCGATTATTAAGTACTATACACTTATTAAATTAGGATTTGATCCCGATAAATTGTTTATCACAATAGTCTATCATCCAGCTTCAAAAAGTCATCATATGGTTCTAAGCTATTTTGTTAAAGATACTGAAGAACCCCTGATTTTGGATAATAGCAATCCTAAAATATTAACTTTAAAGCAGAGAGATGACTTACAGATAAACGCATTTTTAAATACTAGCGGAGTCTACAGACTCGACAGCAAAAGAAAACTGACAAAGACAAACGAGAGTTCTAAAAAGCTCAAAACTCTTCTAAAAAAGATACAGGCAGAGAGTTAAAAGCACAACCGCCTAAAAAACAGCTGTTACAAGTTTTGTAACAACGAATCCACCTACTACAAGCCATACAAACATTGCTCCTGCAGTATAAAGCGGTGCTAGACCTAAACCTTTAAATTTTGAAAATATAGTTCCCATTCCAAGAGCCGTCATCGCCATTGTAAGTAAAAAAGTATCTATCTCATTAATAATATCTACAATATTCTGAGAAACAATCGCTAAAGAATTAAATCCTGCCATAGCAATAAAATAGACTGCAAACCATGGTATAACAAGTTTTACACCCTCTGTAACAGCACCACTTTTTTTTGCCTCATACGCCAAATAAATTCCCAAAAGAATCAGCATTGGTGCAATCATAATAACTCTTGTCATCTTAACGATAACAGCAGACTCTGCCATCTCAGCCGGAGCTCCTTGTACCGAAGCAGGAACTGCAACAACTTGAGCTACTTCATGGATAGTACCACCGACATAAATACCAAACTCCTGAGGTGTCATATGTAAAAAGCCAGTTGCAGGCTCAATAATGGAAGCATAAAGAACTGGATACAAGAACATTGACACAGTTCCAAAAAGCACAACCATAGAGACTGCAATAGCAGTCTTGTGCCCCTCAGACTTTAAGACTGGTTCTGTTGCTAACACTGCAGCAGCACCACAAACAGAAGCACCACTAGCAGTTAAAATCGCAGTGTCTTTTTCCATCTTAAAAATTTTATATCCTAAATAAGAGCCAAGTATAAGAGTCGTAGAGAGCATGATAAGTGAAACCATAAACCCGCTCATACCAACCTCAGCAATCTCCTGAAAAGTTATACGAAACCCATAAAATACAATAGCAAAACGCAATATCTTTTTTCCAGAAAAGGTAATACCGGTTTCCCACTCACTTGGAGTTTTATTATGTAGGGTATTTGCATAAAAAATACCCATTACTATTCCAATCACTAAAGGAGAGACCCCAAGTGATTTAACTACACTTAAATCTGAAATCATCGTAGCAGCTGCAGCAAATATTGCAACAAAAATAATTCCGTTGATTGTACCTTTTCTATT
>JANTGV010000102.1 GCA_024762745.1 Sulfurimonas sp.
GGTATGTATATAGCCAGTACAAGTACAAACGCAATAGATAATTTAGAAAAAGATTTAAATAGCTATATCGATAACCTTTTTGAACTTTTGGAGGTTAAATCGTGAAAAAAATTATACTACTGGTTCTACCACTTTTTCTTTATGCAGAGAGTTTGAAATCTCTTTTGGAATATGCTGAAAACCACAATGAACTTATTGTCTCAAAGAGTATTTTAAAAGAGTCAAAGAGAAGTGAGCTAAAGTCAAGCGAAAATAACTACTACCCTACTGTTGATGTGGGCGCATTTTATCAGCGTTATGATGAAGCTAGTCCTATAATGCCCGGAACTACATACTCTGCTTATGCAACTGTTGGTTTTGATCTATATAGTGGTGGTCAAAAATCTTACACTATGAAACAGAAAAGTGATGAACATAGAGCGAGTCAGTTTGATGAAGAGGCAGCTAAGAAGTCCACAAAGTTAGCAATAGTGCAGGATTTTTACAATTTAAAAAATTTAGAAGCAAGCCTTTCAGCCCTTAAAGAGTCCTCAAACGCAGTAAAAGCACAGCTTGAGAGAGTAACACAGTTTTATGACGCCAAGCTTGCGACAAGTGATGATGTAGATAGACTGCAATCGGCATATGATAAAAATATCTACATGATAGACTCAACTAATTTTGAGATATACTCTTTGAAAAAAAAGTTAGAGCTTAATGTGGGTAAAAAAATAGATAGTATCAGTAACTCTACTTTTAAAAAGATGCTTGATAGTGGTTCTGATGAGCTTGACTCGATTAAATCATTGAGAGCTACGAAAAGTTCAGTCTTAAACGCTTCAGAGACTATAGACAGCTACTACTATCCACAAATTAGAATTGAAGACACCTATAGTTTTTATGGTTATGAAGATGAACCGACTGCGTTTCCTATAGAACAGCTTGATAATCAGAACAAAATAATGGCAACGCTTAATATGAGACTTGTAGACTTTGGAGTAATTGGTGAGGCAAAAGAGGCTGTAAAACTTCAAGCTAGTGCAGTAGAACAGCAGATAGCTTACCAGACAAAAGAGCAGAAGATGAATCAAGAGCTCTCACTCAAAAGAATTGAGACAGCAAAACTTAACATCAAAAGTTCAAGCAGTGCACTCAAAGCATCAGTGAGTGCACTTAAAACTATTACAGAGAAATATAACGCGGGAATAGTAGATAATGTTGTCTACCTCGATGCCCTGAGCTCAAGTACAGAAGCAAAATCTGCATATGAATCATCACTAAACAATTTAGAGATATCGTATGCGCTTTATTACTACTATAGAGGAAAAAATATTGAGGAGTTTTTAAATGAGTAAAGTATTAATTGGATTAATAAGTTTAGTTTTTACACTAAACGCAGTGGAAGTATATGCAACTTTTAATGTTGAGGCAGATAAAAAGGCGAGGTTGGCATTTGATGCTAGTGGTATAACAAAATCTGTAAATTATGATGTTTCAAATAGTGTAAAAAAAGATGCTATTTTGGCAGTACTGCAGAATGATGATATGAAGGCCTCTTTGGAGAGAGCCAAAACAGCTCTCAAATTTGCAAAAAAAGATTATGAGAGACAGCTCAAGGTAAAAAACCTGATTGATGCAGGAAAGTTTGACCAGTATGCTTATAGATACGAAAACGCTAAAAACGATCTTGCATATGCGCAGGCAAAGTACGATAAAACATTTTTAAGAGCTCCTTTTGATGGTGTCATTTATGAAAAGGACATTGAAGTTGGAGACACGGTTAGCGGGATGATGCTCAAAACAGTCTTTAAAATACAATCTCGTAAAGATAGAAAGCTTATATTAGGGTTTGATCAAAAGTATCACAGTGTAGTAAAAGTAGGGCAAGTGTTTAGGTACGGTGTAGATGGTGATACAAAAATATATAAAGGTGTTATATCAAAGGTTTACCCATTCGCTGATAGCGGCAATAGAAAAATAAAAGCTGAGGTAAAAGCTAGTAATTTTGTGCCTGGACTTTTTGGTGAAGGGTATATAGAAATACCTGATACAAAGTAGTAAACAATGTATAAGTATGCAATAAATAAACCTATAACAACTCTGATGTATGTGATAACCTTAGTTATCTTTGGCTGGATGAGTTATAAATCGATGCCCTCTGCACTCTTTCCAAATATAGACTTTCCTATGGTGACTATAAAGACGGTATACCCTGGTGCTGAGGCGAGTACTATAGAGTCACAAGTTACAGACAAAATAGAAGAAGCAATATCACGAATAGGTGGAATAGACTCTATAACATCAACAAGTAGTGAAGGTGTTAGTGTTGTTATGGTGAAGTTTTTTCTAGAAAGAGACATCAATGAGGCGACAAATGATGTACGTGACAAGGTTGCAGCTATAAGCTTGCCAACAGATGCTCAAACACCACTTGTGAGTAAGCTAGATATTGGAGGAGCCTCTATAATAAACATTTTTTTAACTGCGAATGAGGGGGTTGAAATTAAAAACCTTATGCTCTTTGCAGATGAAAAAGTGAAACCAAAACTTCAAAAGATTAACGGAGTAGGGGCTGTTAATATTATTGGTTACAAAGAGAGAGAGATAAAAATCTATCCAGACCCAAATCTGCTTAATAAGTTTGGTATAACTGTCACGGAACTCAACTCGATTGTTACCAAAGAAAATGTAAAAATCGGTGGTGGTAAACTGATCTCCCAAACTAAGGAGTATATTCTTAAAACAAAGGCAGATGCACTGAGTGTTAGTGAGCTTGAAGAGATTACTATAAAGGATAATATCAAATTAAAAGATATCGCAAGAGTCGAAGATTCGTTGAGTGATTCTAAAAGTTACTCTTCCTATAATGGAACCCAAGGAGTTATGCTTGAAGTTCAAAAAATTTCTGGAACAAATACTATAGATATCGTCCAGTACGTTAAAGACAGAGTTCCTGTGCTGACAAAAATGGCAGGTGATGACTTTAATGTAAAGGTTTTAAATGATACATCCCCTTTTATTATTAGTTCTTTAGAACATGTTGAGTTTGACCTTATGTATGGTTCTTTGCTCGCGGTAATCATTATTTTTGTTTTTTTAAGAAATATGACTATAACGCTAGTTTCAGCCCTCTCTATTCCTGCATCTATTTTTGGTACTTTTGCTTTAATGGACTATATGGGTTTTGAGTTAAATAGGATGACTCTTATAGGACTTACGCTTGCCATAGGTATTATTATTGATGATGCGATTGTTGTTATCGAGAATATCTATAAAAAGATGGAATCAGGAATGGATAAATATGAAGCGGCATATGAAGGAACTAAAGAGATGGCATTTACAATTTTAGCAATCTCGGCAATGCTTTTGGCTGTATTCATACCAGTCTCATTTATGAGTGGTATCGTTGGTAAGTTCTTCGAGAGTTTTGCAATGACAGTCGGTTTTGCAGTTATTATCTCGTACACCGTAGCTTTGAGTTTTATTCCGAGCTTGAGCGCTAGAGTTCTTCACAAGGGTGAGAGCAAGTTTTATAATATGACAGAGCCTATTTTTAAGGGGCTCGAAAAAGGATATGAGGCGACACTCAAACTGGTGCTACGTTTTAAAATCATTACATTAATAGTTGTTTTAATTGGCTTTTTTGGCAGCTTAAGCCTCTTTCCTCAGATAGGAATGGACTTTATCCCAAAAGAGGATAAGTCTGAGTTTGAGATACAGATAAAGGCTGATGCAAGTGTCTCTTTAGAGGAGATGATAAAAAAGTCTAAAGTAGTGGAAGAGATTGTTCGTGCAAGCGATGATGTAGAGTTTACAACAATGAGTGTTGGGTACAATACAGCACAGGAGAAACATAAGTCTATGATTTATGTAAAGCTTGTTCCTAAAGATCAAAGAGAATTTAACCAAGAGGTAGTTATCCAAAACTTTAGAGAGCAGTTAGAACCTTATAAAAAAGATATGTTTATTACTGCTGCAGCAATACCAAATATTAAGGGTGCGGGTGTTTCTGTACCTTACCAAATAGTTTTAAAATCTGACTCATTTGATGATTTGAAAACAGCAACAAAAAATCTCACAGAGTACCTAGGGAAAAAAGAGGGTTTTGTTGATATCGATACAAACTTAGATGATGGAAAACCGCAGATAGATATAAATATAATGAGAGGCAGTGCTAACCGTCTAGGTATTTCAGCTTCTCAAATTTCACAGGCAATCGCAACTGCGTTTAGTTCTGATTTAGAGATTTCCTATTTTGAGGAGAGTGGAAAACAGTATAACATCACCTTGCGTTTTGATGATGCGAATAGAGTAGAGATTGAAGATATAAAAAGAATTCAATTACGAGATAAAAATGGTAACTTAGTCTATCTTGACGGTTTGGTTAAGTTCGGTCACAGTAAGGCTTTAGCGACAATAAACCACTTTGACAGAGAGCGTCAAGTGACAATATATTCGGATCTTTTTGGACTTGACCTTGGAGGTGCAGTAAGCTATACGAGAGATAGAATTGATACTCTTTTACCTCCAGGTGTTGCATACAGGTTTACAGGTTTTGCTGAGGAGATGGAGAAAACTGCTGCTGCATTTGGTGTTGCCATCGGTCTTTCTGTCATTTTGATGTTTATTATTTTGGCGATACTGTATGAGTCACTTATTCAGCCTATTATAATCATGGTGGCACTTCCTTTGAGTATTATCGGGGTTATGTTGGCTTTGTATTTTAGTGGTTTACAGTTTAGTCTTTTTGTCATGATCGGTTTCATGTTGCTTATGGGTATGGTTGGAAAGAATGCCGTGCTTCTTGTTGACTTTGCAAACGCAGCGATAAGCAGAGGTGCAACAGCAGATGAAGCACTCATAGAAGCGGGCGAAAAAAGACTTCGTCCTATTTTGATGACAACTATTGCAATGGTATTTGCTATGTTGCCAATAGCATTTGGAAATGGGCTTGGAAGTGAGTCAAATGCACCAATGGCAATTTCAGTCATCGGTGGTCTTTTAAGTTCAATGGTCTTAACACTGTTAATAGTTCCAGTTATGTATAGGTTTATTAATCCTGCTGACCAGTTTTTGAGAAAATTTTATGAGGGTAAAGTAGGAGAATAGGCTATAATAATAAAAAATTCAAAGTGAGAATATGGAATTGACTCTACTTATACAGTCTGCCATGGGACTTATTGTTCTTTTAGCAG
>JANTGV010000103.1 GCA_024762745.1 Sulfurimonas sp.
GAGAGTTGCCCGATTAAAAAGTGGAGACCCTTTTGTATTTGGACGTGGAGCAGAAGAGCTTCAAGAGCTTTTAAAAGAGAAGATAGATACGGAAGTGGTTGCAGGGATTAGCTCATCGGTTTCAGGCCCTTTGATGGCAGATATGCCAATTACAGCTCGGGACTATGCAGCTGGCTTTAGTGTTGTTTCAGCGCATCTAAAAGGAAATAGTGTCAATTTAGACTGGGTTGATTTGTTGAAAAAAAAGAACCATACGGTTGTTGTACTGATGGGTCTGAGTCGTATACCTGAGATTGTAAAAGAAGCAAAAAGACTGGGTGTTAAAAAGAGTAAACCGTGTGCCATCATCTCTAATGCAAGTCGGGAGCAACAGAGTGTTGTCAGTGGAAAAATCAGAGATATCCAAGAGATGTCAGTAGGAGTTCAGAGACCTGCAATTTTGGTTTTTGGAGATGTCGTGAAATTAAATAAAATATTAGGAGAGTTAAGATGAGTAAGTTACAAGAAGCATATGATTTAAGAAGTAAAAAAATTAATAAAATTGAAAAGATTAAAGAGCTTAAAACGCCAATGAGTGTCTATGGTAGATTAGATGATATTTGTGCAAATGGTTTAGAAAATCTTGCAGCCGAAGATGGAAATTTTTTCTTAAAATGTTTTGGACTTTTTTTGAAAAAAGATGAAACTTTTATGTTACGTATTCGTATACCTGCCGGTCAGTTAACAGCTCTTCAGGCGATGAAGATCGGAGAGATTTCAAAACTTTATGGTAATGACTATATAGATATTACAACAAGACAACAGCTTGAGTTTAGATATTTAAAATTAGAGAATTTGGCAACAGTTTTACGGGAACTTGAGAGTGTCGGTATATCTACATTTCAAACTGGTGTAGACAATTTTAGAAACATTGTCACCAGCTCATTTGACGGTTTGGGTGAGAACAGTATTATAGAGTGTAAACCTATTATAGATGAATTACAATCTATCTTTTTTAAAAAAGAGGAGTGGATAGCAACACTGCCTAGAAAATTTAATACAGGTATCTTAGGTACTAAAGTAAATGATTGTAATATATATGGGCATGACTGCTGTTTTGTTGTGGCTCAAAAAGGTGAAGAGCTTGGTTTTAATCTATATCTTGGTGGACGTGTTGGTGTTCAGGCAAGCGACAGTGGTCTTTTCATAAAACAAGATGAAGTTGTACCAACTTTTAAAGCTGTCGTAGAATTATTTAAACAGTATGGATTTAGAGATAATAGAAATAAAAATCGTCTACACTTTTTACTTGAGGCTGTAGGTATGGAAACTTTCGTTGAAGCTATTAAAGAGAGTAGTTCACTCTCATATGACACAAGTGGTAAAGTTTTATGTAGAGAGGAGTATGCTTTAGATGGGAGTGGTCTATTTAGATTAAATAACGATTTAAATGCGTTTCATTTTAGTATTCCGAGTGGTGTTTTTAATGGTAGTGATTTAATGAAGGCCGGTGCATTAGCTGCAGATATTGACGCATCTATAAGACTGTCAGTTGAACAAAGTTTCTATCTTATCGGATCTTCAAAGAGTATTGATGATATACACGCTTCAGAGATTTATAATAAATATCAAGGCTATCAGAATACTTACTTTAACCATCAAATAGCATGTGCAGGAACTGCGACTTGTGCATTTGGTGTTATCCCTAACAAACCTGATGCTGTTGAGATGGCATCTTATTTACAAAAAGAGCTTCCACTCAAAGATGCAAAGGTAAGAATGTATTGGTCAGCATGTGTTAAAGGGTGTGGTATACATGGTGTTGCAGATATTGGTTTTGAAGGTTGTAAGGCGAAAGATGAAAATGGCGAGACATGTTATGGTGTGCATATCCTAATTGGTGGAAAGGCAACAAAAGAGGCCAAAGAAGCACGTGTCCTCTATAAGTCAGTTCCTCTAACAAAAGCAAAGTATTTAGTCAAAGATTTAGTCCAACTGTATGACACAGAGAGAGAAGCAGGAGAGAGTTTTGAGAGTTATGACTCAAGGGTTCTTAGTTCCCTGAGTGTCGAGGAAATTTTAGAAAAACTTCATTGATAATTTATATATTTAATACTGTAAAAGCAATTTCAAAGACAAGATAGTGTACAATTCGCGGATTTTATATATAAAGGTGTATCTATGGCTAACAAACGTGTTTTAGTTAAGTTTTCTGGTGAAGCTCTTGCTGGTGAGGCAGGTCATGGAATTGACACTCAAATTTTAAACTATATCTCTCAAGAGATAAAGTCACTTGTAGATGCCGGTTTTGAAGTGGGTATCGTTATTGGTGGCGGTAATATTATTCGTGGTGTGACTGCTGCTCAAGATGGTATTATCAAGAGAACTTCTGGGGATTACATGGGTATGCTTGCTACTGTTATCAATGGTGTAGCAATGCAGGAAGCATGTGAGCATGCAGGGCTTGAAGTCCGTATGCAGACAGCTATTAAAATGGAGCAGATTGCTGAGCCATATATTAACCGTAAAGCTACACGTCACTTAGAAAAAGGGCGTGTTGTAATCTTTGCAGCTGGAACAGGTAACCCTTTCTTTACAACTGATACAGCAGCTACTTTAAGAGCTGTAGAGATTGGTGCTGAGGTTATTATTAAAGCTACTAAGGTTGATGGTGTTTATGATAAGGATCCAGCAAAACACAGTGATGCTGTGAAACTTGATGTATTAACGTATGATCAAGCGCTTAATGACCATATTAAGGTTATGGATGATACATCTATCGCTTTAGCAAAAGATAATGGACTTCCAATTATTGTATGCGATATGTCTAAAAAGGGTAACCTGTTAGATATTTTAAATGGTAATATGAAAAACTGTTCAATAGTAAAATAAAAAGGAAAATGTATGAAAGTTGAAGAACTAACAGCAAAAATTTTAAGTGAAAACGCAAATATGGATAACTACCAGCTAGCAATCGCAGTAGCAAAAAGATGTGATGAGTTAGAAAATGGTGCAACAAGTAAGTTAAATATCGATCCAAATAGTATTAAAGCTGCTGATCTGGCTTTAATGGAAATAGCTGAAGGCCTTGTTGTAGTTAAGGGTTTCGTAGATTCAGAAAAGTAGTCTTCTTTGCCGCTGAGTCAAGTAGATATAGATAAAGTTAAACATCTTCACGATGTAGACTCAGCATCCTCGTATCTTTTTTCACAAATTACAAAAACTCCAATTTTAGAGCAAGCTTTGGCTTACTCTATTGATGCACATAAGCATCAGTTTCGAAAAAGTGGAGAGCCTTATATCGTTCACCCTATTTTAGTAGCATCAATTGTTTCATCAATTACAAATGACGAATCGATGGCAATCGCAGCTTTATTGCATGATGTAGTTGAAGACACTCCTACGACTATAGGTGATATTTATAAATTATTCGGTAAAGATGTTGCACATTTGGTTGAAGGATTGACCAAAATAGATAACATTCGAGATGCTGAATTAATTCCTTCAACTTCAAATGAGAAGCTGGTAGTCTCTGCGTTGTCTTTTCGAAAGATGTTGTTGGCAAGTATTGAGGATGTTCGCGTTCTTGTTGTTAAGTTATGTGACAGACTACACAATATGCTTACTCTAGATGCTCTTCCTGAACATAAACAGATTAGGATTGCGGAAGAGACTCTAGTCGTCTATTCGCCTATAGCACATAGGCTTGGTATATCTTTTCTGAAAAATATACTTGAAGATCTGAGCTTCTCTTACCTTTTTAAAGAAGAGAAGCATCATATTGATAACTATTTAGATAGTAACTATCATGCAATAGAGATGAAACTTGACGACTTTAAACATACTATACATAAGCTTTTAATTAAAAATGGATTTTGCGAAGATGATTTTGAGATACTCTCTCGAGTTAAACACAGGTACTCCATATATTTAAAAATGCAGAGAAAAGGTGTAAGTATAGATGAAATACTTGACCTGTTAGCTGTAAGAATTTTAACCAAGGATCCTGTAAAGTGTTATGATATTTTAGGATTGATTCATCTTAACTTTCAACCACTATCATCGCGTTTTAAGGACTATGTAGCAGTTGCTAAAGATAATGGTTATCAGACTATACATACAACTGTTTTTTATAATACTGCTATTTTTGAAGTTCAGATAAGAACATATGATATGCATAAAACTGCTGAATTGGGTGTTGCTGCACATTGGAAATATAAAAATGGCGGGAATAACATTAAGTTGGACTGGTTAAATAATCTTCAGTATCAGAATGAGTCAGTTGAAGATTTTTATGCACTTATTAAAAATGATTTATATTCAGAGGATATTTCAGTTTTCTCTCCGACAGGAGATGCATTTACACTTCCACGTGGAGCAGTTGCACTAGATTTTGCTTATGCAGTACATAGTGAAGTTGGAAATAAAGCCTTTTCATGTTTGGTAAACAAAGAAAAAGCTTCACTTTTAAGTGAACTAAAAAATGGAGATATTGTCAAAATTATAATGTCCGATGATGTTATAACAAGATGTTCATGGATTGATGCTGTCAAGACCTCGCGTGCGACAACAAATATGAGGCTTAACTGTAACTCTAGAATTAGAGATATAAATATTAAATCAAGCATTAATATAGTGGCAACAGCAATGAGTTTGAATCAATCAAGAGTTGAAGATTGGTTTGAGTCAAATAATTGTGATTCACAGTCTAATATAGCATGTGATATAGAGCATTTTAAACATGTAATACATCAGTATACTCAGGAGATTGGTCAAAATAGTAGATTTAAGCGTTTTCTCTCTAGACATAGATTTAAATTAAAGTCTACTATCATTGCAGGTATAGAGATATTTAGTACATCTACTATCAGTGATGTTGTATTTGATTACTGTTGTCATCCAAAGTCGGGTGATGAAGTTATGGGCTTTCTAGAAAAAGGGAAGGTTCATGTTCATCATAAAATGTGTGATCAGGGATTAAAGAAGTTAGAAAACGGTGAACCAATGGTTTTTGTCAGATGGGAAAAACAGAATATCTACCATTTTAATCTTATTGCATCTCTTCCTAATGAAAAGGGTGCTTTAGCAAACTTTTTAACTTACTTAGTAAAAATGAATATTGATATAAGTTCAATAGAACTTGGAAAAGAGAAAAGTAATTATATAAAGTATTGTGAACTTGGGTTTGA
>JANTGV010000104.1 GCA_024762745.1 Sulfurimonas sp.
TATCAATCATTGCTATGTTCTTTTCAATAACAGGCTCAGAAACAACTGTGTGTCCAAACACTTTATAGAAACCATTTTCTTTTTCGGCTTTTTTATTAAGATTACTGTTCTGGATGTGTCTCCAAGCGCAAAAAAATATTTTGTTAAAAGTGTATTTCGCTTGACTCTCACCTGTCCATAAAAAAGGTTTAAATATGAGTTTAAAATATTTTAGCATCTAGTTATCCTTAGACCTAGCATCAGTGTAAAAACTTTAACATTTTAAGATAAATAGTTTTACATAAAATTAATGAAATTTTGTTTTATTTTTCTTCTCATCTTCAGCTGGCATGATGATGCCTGCATCGAAAATATCATTAACTTCTGGCATTGAAAGTGGATTTATCCCCTTATTAGGCTGATCAAATTCATACTCTTCTAGCTCCTCTGAAGTAGTCTCTTTTTGGGCATTTCCACCTGGTCCATTATCGTTTGGATTACTATTTGTAACCCCTAGCTCCAATGTAATTTTATGTACCTCTTCATTTTTATAATTTCCATTTAATCCGGCTTTAATCAATGATAAGCCTATTCCAGTTTCCACTTCGCGCTCATCTGAAACCACAAAATGTGCTTCGATAGTTAATTTTTTGACTTCGAATAAGGTGGGAGTCCCTTTAGATTCTCTCTCTTGCTGTGATTCAATTAACTCAGTATGGATTTGTCGAATTAGATCTTTGATCAAAATATTTTTGGCCATGACTACAACCTTATATTATAAAAATAAGAAAATAAGCTACAAAGATATTAGCTATACTGAACAACAAAATGCCTACTTGCTATAGGGAGTGCTTGGATGCTCTCAATAGGTACGGTTAGTCAGGCATACATATGCCTAATCGCATATTTCATTCTAATGAATTTAAAATGCATCTTTAGAAAACTGAGAAACGACATCCTCTAAAAATGGTTGTCTTAATGGCAAAACCTTTTCGGGAGGTAAACACAGACATAATAATAAAATCGATGTATTTTGAGCTCCAGCACCAATATACATCCAAAGCCATCACCCCAATTTAAGTCGGCACTTTGATGCTTTTGCATCACCCAATGAATATAGTCTGTAGTAAATTCTTGATAATCATTATAGATACGATATTTGCCATTGCTATATTTTCTGGTATACATAGTTTGTTTAAAGCAATTGCATGTCTTTAAAAATCAGTAGTCCAAGTAATGGAATTACACCAAGAGAAGTAATTAGAAACTCTTTAATACTTTGTGTTTTAGTTTGGTAATAAAAACTTATAAGGGCACTTATAATAGTCAACATCAGAAGCTTAGGTGATGATTGAAGTGAATCTATAAGTTCTTCATACGTTGTAGTAGCCGCATAACTATCTAATGCTAGAATCATTGTCAAAAAAGATACAGTTATTAACCTATTAATGCTGTTTAACGTTTAATTCCTTTTTAATATGTGAACCCAATTAGATATACACAATAATAGCCATAATTAACTATTTATGTCAATTGAACTTATAATGCCATTGAATATTTGACAAAAGAGAATGTGCAGTGATCGAGTCTGCTAACGTAATTAAATAAGCGAAGATTATTTTACTCTTTAGATTGGGCATGAACTTGTAGGGCGGCTAAAATGTTTCGCGTTATGGTATAATTACCGTATAAATGTTGTAATATTACCGCACAGGATTCACAATGA
Source organism: Sulfurimonas sp. (assembly GCA_024762745.1). The sequence continues at coordinate 1,706 of JANTGV010000104.1, forward strand.
GAGAAGAACAGATAGCAATGCTGCTCGGAGGAGAGCAGGAATTAAAGCGAAAGATTCGTAGTGAACTGGATTTTGCTGATGTGATTGACGGAAGAGGGATTCCAAAAGGTTCCGTAAGACATCTGCAGGGCATAGTGGGGCTGAATGATAGCGTTATGGCGAAGCTTGTCAATTTGTCAGCCAAGACGTACAGGGCGCGTACTTCCTTTAGAGGTGATGAGGGTGACCATGCCTACAAGCTGGCTAAAATCATCGATCTTGCAGAGGATGCTATAGGGGAGCGAGAGGCTGCTCTTAAATGGCTCATGAGCGAACAGTCATCACTTGGAGGCAGGGTGCCACTTAACCTCATTTCAAACAGTGCTGGCGCGCAGGTGGTCGAAGATATTCTCGGCCGTATTAAATACGGTGTATACGCCTGATGGCTATTGCGTACCGGATTGTACAAAGTAGATTTGTCAGTTCGGCACTGGACGGAGAGGGTGCCAGGTTGTATGGAGGCCGCTGGAATGAAAAGGGGCATCGAATGGTTTACACCAGTGCCACCGCCTCACTTGCCGTGCTTGAGACTTTTGTGCATCTTGGTCTTAACGCCAAGAGTACGGCGCACGTTATTTTGGAGATCGAGATCCCTGATGAGCTTATAGAGCAGGCGAGCGGACTGCCTTCTGAATGGAAGGAGAGCCCGGTTTTGGAGGCCTATCAGGATTTTGGCAGCAAATGGCTTTTGTCGGGACGCAGTGCTGCTCTGAAGATACCTTCTGCGATCATAGAGCAAGAGTATAACTACCTACTCAACCCCGAACACCCCGATTTCAGCAGAATCAGTGTGCTCAACACATTGGAATACGGATTTGATGAACGCATGTGGAAGCCTTAAGGGTGGCAGGTTTTACGCTGCATAGAAGCTTCTCAAATCCCTTTAAACTTCTTTAAGTAGTCCATATCTTATCAAACATCTTACCAACATAACCATTCTTATCATCTTTTTGGAACAATACATTTTTATCTTCTAATTCTGATTGCTCTAATGTATCTTGAACCCATTTTATTACACCGTATGGAGTTACTGACACTATAAATGAGTTTAGTATCACATCTTCATCATTAAGTTTTTCTTCTATCTCTTTAATCTTTATAGATAGATTGATTTTTGGGTCATCTTTAGTGTTTAGATTTACTAAGCCTTTAGGGTCTATAAAACTAATGTATTGTTTGCCATTTCTTTTTATCCACATTATAAAATCTGGATAGAAGTTACCCTCTGTGAAAAAACCAAGACCCGTTTTACTTTGATTTCTAAGCAGGTATATCTCTGTATCTTCATAAGTAGCACTGTTTCGCTTCAAGTAGCTGTCTAAATCTTCCACAAAATCTTTTTCGCCATCATTAAGCTCTATCGGTTTAATTTGTAAAGCTGTTTCGCCTTTGTCTTTGAATACAAGAGGGTTATATAAGTGTCTATCAAATGAAAAAGCACTAAAGTTTTTCTTAGATAGCTTATGAAGTTCAGCATTATCTATTACACCACTCTCAAGCATAGTTCTAAGAGCTTCTAACCTACCTATAAGCTCTGTTTCTTTATCTTCTACTGTAATTGTATAGTTATCTATTAAGTTAGCACGGTCTCTTGTCTCGTCCAATTCTCTGTATTCTAAGTATTCGCTCTCCCACTCACTTTTTTTATACTCATAAAATGACTTCATATATTTTTTAAGTAGTGTAATCATTATAGTTTCAAAGTTAGCAAGGTTTTTGAAGCTACTTACTTTCATATCATCACTTGGGATATATAGTTTATACCAATCTTTTCTACTGATTAAATCTTTTATATCAGATTTAGAGATATTTAGATTACTCCAATTCTTTTCATTTTTGAACTGTTGAAGTGCGAAGAATATATTATCAATATTCATAAAACTTAGATGCTCTTTTTGAAGTATCTCACTGTTTAACTCATACTTGTTTCCAGTTCTACTTTCACTCTCCAATATATCCACTTGTTTATATAAGCTCAGCACTACTTTTTTACTGATACCTCTAATATCGCTATACTCCAAATTAAGCTTCACTTCTCTCTTGAAGTTTTTACCCTCTTGTAGGTCTAATACTTTTAGTTTTTTTTGCTTATAACTCTTGTCATAAATCAAAGGTAAAACAAACTCTACTCTTTCATCAGTAGGAACACCCTCATCTTTGAGGTAGTCCTTAAATGCTTTCATATAATCAGCTTTTAGTCCAAATATATTAAGTGTTTCAACGGCTTGGTATTTTCTCTCTAATTCTTTACCTCTAATATCTCTACTTCTTTTTAGGCAAAATTCATAACCTTTAAGTCTTACTCCACGACCAAATAGTTGAATAATCTGAGAACCCTCTTTTTTACCTATATTCATTAGTCCCATAGTTGATACTCTCCAAGAACTCCAACCTTCGCTAAACTTCTTTGAACCTATAAGTATATTTAGGTTTGAAGCAGTTTCATTTATGGTTTTGAAAAGTGAGCTTGAGAAATCTCTACTTGCTATACTCATACCATTAGCTTCACAAAGCTTTACAAGACTATCGCTATCGCCAACATTGATAACCCCAAAGTATTCATTTTCTCCAATTCTAAGTGCTATCTCTCCATCCACACCTTTTAGGTTTTCAATATGAAGTCCTCCACTTGAAGCATTAAAAATCGTGTTTAGTATATCATCAAACATTTGTGCGGCATTTAATTTACTATGCTCTAAAAAGTTAAATTTATTAGCAAAAATATCGCTACCGTCTTTTTTATTTAGACCACTATCAAGGCTCATAATCTTTTGTATATTTGTTATACTCTCCGATTTACTCTTGATAAACTCATCTATAAATAACAATACATCAACTACATCCGATACTTGCTTTTTACTCTCTGTTCTTACGGCATTTACACTTGAACCTACAAACACCATAAGAGGCTTCTCTATTAGATAAGGTTTTAGTGTTGTCTTTGAACTTTCATAGATTTTCATCTGTTGATAGAAGCTTAGAAGTGAAGCTGTTAAGTAAGTCTGTTTTATACCCTCACTATCTTCACTTAGATTTAGAATAGAGTAGTCTTTACCATAACCATCATTGTAAAAATACTTATAGCTATAATCAAATATAATAGCCTTTGTGTATTCATTTTCTAACTCTGTTTTCTTTTTACCAGTGCTACTGTTTATAGCTTGAGCAAAAGTAGCTGAGTATTCAAAAGCAAAACCATTAGCACTTAGTTTATCTCTATTGGTTTTCCAAATATCGCCACTACTACCACGGTGTCCCTCATCAATAAACACAAGATTATTATCTTCAAAGCTATCAACGGCTACTGTCTTATCTCCGTTTTCTTCTCCAAGTTTGGTTATCTCTATAATCTCAATAGCATTACTTTCCAAAAGTCCTTTACTATCTTTTGAAAAGATCT
>JANTGV010000105.1 GCA_024762745.1 Sulfurimonas sp.
GATTTAAATAGCATCGTTACAGAGTCCATTCGTTATGATGCTTATGATGAGTTTGACAACTCTTTAACAGCAAAACTTGGTATAAAACAATTTTTAAGCAGTGACTTCTTTATCAGTCTCAACGTTGGCAGTGGTTACAATGTACCAACTATGAGTCAACTTTACAATCCATATTGGGGTAATGAGAGTTTAACACCTGAAAAATCCTTAACTAACGATATTACAATAGGAAATGATACTATATGGGTTACTGGTTTTTATAATGAAGTTACAGACCTTATTGACTACAATTTTACTTCATATACTTATACGCAGTTCGATGGAAAATCAAAGTTCAAAGGTGTAGAACTAGGCTATCAAGACTATTTCCTCAACTCATTTGGAATAAATGCTATGTACGCCTACGTCAAAACAGAAGATGCAAAAGGAAAGGAGCTTGCTCGTCGTCCTAAAACGCAACTAGACGTTTCCGCTACTTACTATGTCTCTGAGAATTTTGATTTAGCTGTGAATGCCCAATACATAGGAAAAAGATACGATAGTGCAGACAAACAAGGAGCACAAACAGGTGAGTATACAGTTGCTAATTTTGTTACAAACGTAAAAGTAAATAACTATATCACCCTTTATGGTAAAATTGACAACATTACAGATGAGTATTACCAAACAGTAGATGGTTACGCTACAGCAGGTCGCAGTCTTTATTTTGGTTTAAACGCTCAATACTAAAGGAAAATTATGAGTACAAAAATTCTTTCATTCATTCTCCTTTTTGTATTCAACCTTCATGCTAATGAGAGAATTATCTCTCTTAGCCCCTCTATCACAGAGATAATTTTTGCTCTTGAAAAAGGTGACAACTTAGTTGCTACAAGTTCTTACTCAATGTATCCAAAAGAAGCACAAAGTTTGCCTGTTATCGGTGGGTATGAGACTCCCCACTTGGAGAAGATACTCTCTCACTCGCCTACTCTTGTTGTGGGACAAAATTTTAATCAAAAGAGTTTAGAGAGTTTAAAAAAGTTCAATATAAAAACGCTGCAGCTCAACCTCAAAACACTCTCAAGCATTCAAAAATCAATAAACATTTTAGCAGACGAGATAAACGCAACTTCAAAGGCAGTAAAACTAACAACTGACATAACAAACGCTATAACAAACGCACCAAAGAGCAAAACACCACACTCTGTAATGATAGTCTTTGGTCTCAGAGAGGATTTAAGAAACGCAACTTATATCGCCGGACACAATATATTTTTTGAAGATATCATAGAGGAGTGTGGTAACACAAATGCTTATACTTCCACATCAACTGCCCAACCTGTTCTAAGCTATGAAAACATTATCGCCATCAATCCTGAGCAGATTATCATTCTACACTCACTTGCGACCGAAGCAGATGCAGATGTGGAGCGAGCCCTAAAAAACTGGTACGCACTTCCAACAAAGGCAGCGAAGAACAAAAAGATATCCATAATTGATGAGAACTATCTTCACATCCCTTCTCATAGAGTAGCCCTCACTATCTCAAGGCTTTGCAGGGAGATGAATGATTGAGTTAAAAGATCTCAAATGTGCCTTTGATGAGAGAATTGTCTTGGAGAATCTGTCTCTAAAAATAGAAAATCATCTCAGCATACTCGGAGCAAACGGCTCAGGAAAAAGTACGCTTGCAAAAGCTATCTGCTCTCTAGTTGCGTTTGACGGAAAAGTAACTATAAATGACAAAGACACCAAAGAGCTATCACTAAACGAAAGAGCAAAGAGCATCTCCTACATTCCTGCAAAACTGGAAATCTATGACAGATTTATAACAGTTGAAGAGTTTGTGCTTCTTGGACGATTCCCTCACAAAAAGAGTTTTTTTGACTACTCCCATAAAGATAAAAATATAACTTCACAAACGCTAGAGTTTTTAAAAATCGCACATCTAAAAAATAGTAGTGTCAGCTCTCTAAGCTCCGGTGAACAGCAGTTAGCCCTCATCGCTCAAGCACTCACTCAGCAGAGTAAAATCATCATCTTTGATGAACCGACAGCGAACCTTGATCCACACAACTCCAAAGTCATTGCCCAACATATCAAAGGCTTAAAAGAGTATCATCAAGTGATACTCATAACGCACGACCTGCATCTCGCCTCTTTCATAGAGAGTCCTGTACTTTTCATAAAAGAGAAGAGTGCTCACTACTACGAAAAAGAGTTTTTTAATGACGCAACACTCAAAGAGCTCTACGGCGTCACATTTGACTCACTGGTTGTGAAATATGATTAGATTTTTTGTATGGAGTTCTCTTTTAGCTATTGTACTTCTCTCTCCACTGATTGGTGCTGTAAATCTCGATATTGGTGAGATATTTAAGGCGGAATCCTTAGCCTCGACTATCTTTTTTGACCTACGTCTCCCTCGAGTTCTGTTCGTGTTTTTTGCAGGAGTCATTCTAGCACTCAGCGGTCTGCTTTTTCAGACACTCTTTAGAAACGCACTTATGACACCTTACACTTTAGGTATCTCAAGCGGTGCTGTTTTAGGAGCTGGTATCGCTATAAAACTAGGACTTGGAACTCTATTTTTTGGTATCGCTGCCATCAGTATATTTGGTTTTTTAGGGGCTATGTTTACGGTATTTCTGCTCATCTACCTCTCCAAGTTTTTACGCTCGGGACAGCATCAGTCTCTTCTACTTTTAGGAATCGCTCTCTCACTCTTTTACACCTCTGCACTGATGCTCGTGTTTTACCTTGGAGATGCTATGCAAAACGATATGCTCATCCGTTTTACCATGGGTTCACTCTCGGTTATTGGTTGGCATAACCCTATCATTTTAGGGTTTATTGCCTTTATCCTTTTTCTTGCTATCTATCTTTATAGATTTGAGTTGCAACTGCTGAGTATTTCAGAGCATCAAGCTTATCTCAAAGGGATAGATACAAAAAAAGTCACACTCACTCTTTTAATAATCTCCTCTTTAGGAATCGGTACGCTTGTAAGTATCAGCGGTCCTATCGGTTTTATCGGTCTCATAGTGCCTCATATGGTTGCTAAACTCTACCCCGTAACCGTAGGGTTTCGCATACTCAAAACTGCTCTCTTTGGTGGTTTTTTCTTAGTGCTTTGCGATACAATAACAAGAGGACTACAAACGCAGAGTGAACTCCCAATCGGGATAGTGACTGCTCTTATCGGTGGTCCATTTTTTATCTATCTTATCATCACAAAGGCTAGCAGATGAGTTACACCTCTTGGTTTGAAGAACACGCCCAAAAACATAAAAATATAGTCGATAAGCTCCTAGCAAAGGCTTACACAAAAGAGCAGATAATTGAGTACTTCGATTTTGAAAATATGGTAAACGCAGAAAAAGATTTCTGTCCTCTCTACAAAGATCATAAAAAGTGTCACGATATGGAGTCACTAAACTGCTACCTCTGTGCCTGCCCAAACTTCCGTTTTAGTGATGAAGGGATAAAAAAAGTAGAAAAAAACACCCAATACAGCTTTTGTGACATAGAGTCAAAAGATGGTAGTCAGGGTGTCTACGGAGACAAAATTCATCAAGACTGTTCAAAATGTAGTGTGCCTCACCATAGAAGTTATGTGGAAAAAAATTTTGACCTTAACTGGAAAAAAGTTATGAGAAACTGTAAAATATAAATGGGCGTCATCACTCCAATCACACTCAAAACGGTTAGAGAGCTATTTCCCTCTTATGATATCTCAACCCTTACCCCTACAACTTCTGGTGTAATGGATACGACCTATACAACCCAAGAGTTTATCCTCAAAAAATATGAGCGAAAGATTGATGTAAACGCAGAAATAAAACTACTCAGCACTCTATCTACATCTCTATCTGTTGGAAGTTATGTTGCTCAAAGTGGAGAGTGGTTTTTATATAAAAAGTTAAAAGGTTCTGAACCTAAAACCATAAAAAACTACCATATCCAAGCTCTTGCAAGGTTTTTAGCTACATTTCATAAACTAACACAAGGTATGAAATGTAATACCATTTTCATCAAGAGCTATGACCTCCAAGAAATACTAAATTTTACAAAGTCCAACTACTACTTTTACTATAAAAAGCTTCAGTTTTTACAGAACTACAGACCTAAAAACGATGGTTTTATCCATGGCGATATCTTTAAAGACAACACTGTTTTTGACAAAGATAAAATCGGAGTTTTTGATTTTATAGATGGAGGATGTGGGGAATTTGTTTTTGATATAGCCGTCTGTTTGATTGCCTTTGATGCAAAAAAACATTCACACTACTTTATAAATCTATTTCTAAACACCTATAATCAAAAAGCTCCAAAGAAGATAAAAAAAGAGGAACTCCTAAAGACAATGGAGACAGCCTCTGCGTTTTACGCTCTACTTCGTATAGAGAAGTATAAAAATCCAAAAAAAGCCAAAAAGCTCTTATGAAACATGGTGCGGGAATCTACAAGATGGCAAAAAATCTTGGATGTAAAAGTGATGATATTATAGATTTTTCTTCAAACATAAATAGCTACGACTCACTACTAAATATAAGACCAACTCAAGAAATGTTAGTAAAATATGCGGATAGCTCCTACTCTGATCTAAAAAAGAAAATAGCTAAGAAAATGCAGATAAAAAAGAGACAGATAGCACTTCACAATGGTGCAACCTCTGCAATCTTTGAACTTATAAAAGGTCTAAAAGAAAAAGAGATATACTTCTATGCTCCACTCTATGGAGAGTATGAAAACGCAGCTAAAAGCGCGCACAAAAAGATACATAAAATTAACCGTTTTAAAGAGCTATACAAAGAGCCTAAGCGTAACTCAATCGTAGTCTTTGTAAATCCCTCTACCCCAGATGGAACGTTTTATGACTTAGGGAGATTATTTGAACTCTGGAAGCAACAAGAGTGTACTGTTATCTTAGATGAATCCTTTTTAGAATTTGAAACTCTAAAATCTTTGAGAAACCAAATAAACAACTGCAAAAAACTCTATATAATACAATCTTTTACAAAATTTTATGCCTGTGCAGGGGTGAGAGTAGGTGCTATTTTCTCTCACAAAGACAATATTAAAAAGCTAAAAACTCCTCTTTGGAACCTCTCCTCATTTGATGTAGAGTATTTGAGTAAAAAACTCCAAGATAAAAA
>JANTGV010000106.1 GCA_024762745.1 Sulfurimonas sp.
ATTGGAGAAGTTATTAGATATCTCTACAGAAGAGAACTATGCACTAAAGGCTTCTTATTTATCTAGTACTATTACTAAAGCATTGGCTATTTTCGCTGGACAATGGCCTCACTCTTCTTATGCTGTGATAGGAGGGGTAAGCTGTGACCCTACTTATGTAGATGTACTTCAAGCTGAAGGATTGATTGATGAGTCTATTAAGTTTTTTGAAAAGGTAATAGTTGATTTGGAGATTGACAAACTTTTAGCCATGCGTTCCACACAAGAGTTAAGTGAAGTAGGTGGAGATTTAGGAAGACTACTATATCTTTTGGGTTCAAGTGGAATGGCAGATATTGGAAAGAGTCATGATAGGTTCATCGTCTTTTCAGAATGTCTCTGTTTTAGCACAGGAAAATCAAAACCAACAAAAGTTTCAACTATTAATCCTAAATTTGTTCATGAGTCTATACAAGAGGGTACGGTGGCTAAAGCTGTCTATTATAAAGGAAAATTATTTGAAGTAGGTCCATTAGCACGAGGAATGGTTGCTAAAGAGCCTATTATTAAAGCCTTGCACAAATGCTATAAAGACTCTTTGCTAACTCGTATATTTACTCGTATTTATGAGGTAGCTCAACTTTTAGACTATGCAAAGAATTATTTACAGAGATTAGACCTTTGCGAACCATCTTGTACCATAGATTCAGCATTGCTCGTTGAAAATTTTGAAGGAATTGGGATAGTAGAAGCTGCAAGAGGTTCTCTAATTCATAAAATAAAGGTAAAAGATGGTCTCATTAAAAACTATGAGATTATTACACCCACACAGTGGAATTTGAGTCATGGAGATAAACATGAAAAAGGTATCGCTGTTCAAGCAATGGTAGGGGCAAGTTCCATTGAAGAAGCAAATTATATTTTTAGGGCTTTTGATGTCTGTTCAATCTGTACAACTCAATGAATAAAATTTCTACTTATAGCTTAAAATTATCAAAATATATTTTATACTATAAATTGAATGGTTATTCACTTTATCTTAAGAGTTTTTTAACTAAAATACTGAATAACCATTATAAATAAAAAAAGGAGAAGAGTATGAGCATGGACAAAGAAGAGTCCGTAAAAAAACTTTTTACGGCTGAAAGTGCAAAAGTAGATACCAATCGAGGAGATGCCTATTATCGTGAACTATATGCATCTTGCCAAAAGAGATTAGATGAGTTGAGAAAATTAAAACCTCTAAATAACAGACCTGATTTTACGCAAAGTATTGAAGAGGAAGGTTTAGATAGAAGGGATTTTTTAAAGTGGGCATCAGCAACAACAGCCATGCTTATGCTTCCTGCTTCATTTACACCTTTGGTAGCTGATGCTGCTGTTTTGATGAACAGAGTACCTGTTATATGGGTAGAGTTACAAGATTGTGCAGGAAATTCAGAAGCTCTTTTACGCTCTGATGGACCAAAAATTGATGAGATTATTTTAGATATTGTCTCATTAGAGTTTCATGAGACTCTTCAAGCTGCTTCAGGTCATCAAGCTGAGAAACAGATGGAAGAAGCAATGGAACACTTCAAAGGAAAATATCTCCTTTTTGTTGAAGGTTCTATTCCTCTTGGTATGGATGGTCAATATGGAACTATTGGTGCAAAAGGTGAAACTTTTGTAGAACACTTACACCGTGCAACTGAAGGTGCTGCTGCTGTTGTAGCTGTTGGTTCTTGTGCTACTTATGGTGGTATTCCTGCCGCTGCTCCAAACCCTACCGATGCTGTGGGTGTTATGGATGTAGTAAAAGGTAAGCCAATTGTTAATATTCCTGCCTGTCCTGCTAACCCTTCTAATATGGTAGGGGTTATTTTACAGTTTGTTCTGACTGGAACTATTCCTGAACTTGATTCACTTCTGAGACCTAAGTTTGCATTTGGTTATCGTATCCATGATAACTGTGAGAGACGAGCACACTTTGATGCAGGTGAGTATGTAGAAGAGTGGGGAGATGAAGGAGCTAAAAATAACTTCTGTCTTTATAAAGTAGGTTGTAAAGGTCCTATGACATTTAACAACTGTTCTATTATTCGTTATAACGAAGGGGTCAACTGGCCAATCGGTGTTGGTCGTGGATGTATTGGCTGTTCTGAACCAGATTTTTGGGACAAATATGCTTATGAGAGACCAATGGCAAATGCAAATATCAAAGCTCCAACAGGTGGAGTTGAAAAAACAGTTGATGAGTTTGGTTTAGGACTATTGACAGCAGCAGGTATCGGTATTGGTATTCATGTAGCAGCAAGTATAGTAGCAGGTAAAAGAGAAAATGGAGGAGAAGCATAATGGCAGAAAATAATACAACAGTTGAAGCAACAACTGAAGAACAAGCCCCAGAGGCAGTATCTGGAGCAGATAAAAACTTTCACAAAACAGATGCAAATGGTAACAAGCATATTATTGTTGACCCTATTACAAGAATTGAGGGTCACTTAAGAATTGAAGCTGTAATTGACAAAGACAATACTATTGTTGATGCTTGGTCATCTTCTACTATGTTTAGAGGAATAGAGACTATTGTAAAAGACAGAGACCCTAGAGATGTTGGTCTTATGACTATGCGTATTTGTGGGGTTTGTACAGGTACACACTATCAAAGAAGTATTGAAGCAGTTGAAGATGCATTTAATATTACCATCCCTAAAAATGCTAGATTGGTTCGTAACCTTATTCAAGGTGCATTATATGTACATGACCACTTAGTACACTTTTACCATCTACATGCCTTGGATTTTGTTGATGTCGTAGCAGCGACTAAAGCTGACCCTACAACAACAGCCAAAGAGGCACAAAAATGGGCAGATGTAGCAGGACATACTCCTTCAATCTCTGGTGTAGCTGAGTTTAAAGCAATTCAAGACCGTATTATCAAATTTGTTAAAGAGGGTCGTTTGGGTATCTTTGGTAATGGTTATTGGGGGAGTAATGCATATAAGTTGACTCCTGAACAAAACCTCATTGGTGTGGCTCATTATCTTAAAGCACTTGATGTACAACGAAATATGGCTAAAATGCAAGCTATTCTAGGTGGTAAAAACCCACATCCACAATCATTAGTTGTAGGTGGTGTTACTTGTGTACAAGATATTCAAAATCCTGCACGATTGGGACTATTTAAATCGTTATTAAAAGAAGCAAATAGTTTTATTAAAGGAGCTTATCTTCCTGATATATATATGGCAGGTACAGCGTATGCCAAAGAGGCAACCGATAACACTCAATCATTCCATGGAACAAAAAATAAAGGTGCATTGGGCAAAGGAATAGGTGGTGCAGGTGGAGGAATCCTCTCTTACATGACTTATGGTGATTTTAGACTTGATGATACAGGCTTTTATAAGGCTGATAGCTTGTTCAATCGAGGTGTGGTTCTTGATGGTGATATTACTAAAGTACATGAGCTTGATGAAGAGAAGATTACTGAAGATGTTACTCACGCATGGTATGAAGGTACAGGTGCTCCTGAACACCCTTATGTAGGAACAACCAACCCTAAATATACAGGATTGGATAAAAAAGATGATGGGTATGCTTATCTTAAAACAGATGAAAAATATTCATGGATTAAGTCTCCACTATATAATGGTCGTAAAGTAGAAGTTGGACCATTAGCCCGTATAGTTGTGGGATATGTAGGTGGTGATGAGCGTATAAAAAAATATGCAGGAAACTTCTTGAAGCGTTCAGGATTACCACTTACTGTATTGTTCTCTACAGTTGGTAGAACAGCTGCACGAGCCATTGAAACAGAGCTTATGGGCGATGTGATGATGGATTGGATAGATGAGTTGGCTAAAAATGTAGCAACTGGTGATTTGAGTACTTGGACAGAGTTTGATTTTGATAAAGTATCAGCAGATACTAAAGGAAGAGGACTAGCAGAAGCACCTAGAGGTGCATTGGGTCACTGGATAGTAGTAAAAGATGGAAAAGTTAAAAACTTCCAAGCTGTTGTACCTTCTACATGGAATGCTGGACCTAGAGGACCAAATGGAGAAATAGGAGCGTATGAGGCATCACTTATTGGTACAAAAGTGGCTAATCCTGAAGAGCCTTTGGAAATTATCCGTACTGTACATAGTTTTGACCCATGTATTGCCTGTGCTGTGCATGTGATGGATACAAAAGGCAAGGAGTTGGCTACATATAAAGTTGACCCTACTTGTGCATTTTAAGGGAGATATTATGTCTAAAACAGGATATAAACAAGTAGAACGAATGACCCCAGCGATGAGAATTATTCATTGGGTAAATGCTATTTCTATGATAGTAGCTATTGCAACAGGTTTGTATATTGCACATCCATATTATCAGACATTTATTGCAGATGATGCAGTAGATAAATATGTGATGGCATGGAATAGATGGGGACATTTTATTGTTGCAATTATTTTTGATGTTACCTCTATTATTGTGGCTTATCTCTTTTTCTTTTCTCGTTTTGAGAAGCCTTATAAAAAGGTAATACCAACATGGAAAAATATCAAAGAGTTTTTTGAAGTATTTATCAATCTATTGACACTTAACCATAGAAAAAAGTTTGATTCAGCATATAGTGATAGTTTTAATACAGTCTATTTTGCAATATTTCATCTATTACTAGCATGGATGTTATTTACAGGACTTCAAATGTATGTGCATGGATTAGAATCAGGAGAGAGTAGTATCGGTGCGTGGTGGCCGTGGATGCTTCATCTTGTTACAGATTGGACGAAAGCTGTCTCTTCGTGGATAATTGGTTCAACAGCCACTGGAACTAATATTATGGATGTACGAATTTTACATCATATTACGATGTGGCTAATTATTACTTGGGTAGTATTTCATATCTATTATCAAATATGGAGAACTATCTTCTGGAAAGAGGGTGATATAGGTATCGTAGTTAGTGGTACTAAATTTGTAAAAGAGGATAAAGAGGCGTAATCCTCTTTACTCAAAAGGTTAAATATTGATATATGAAAAAGTAGCCCTCATCGGTATAGGAAACATTATGTTTCATGATGAAGGGGTAGGTGCATACTTGGTAAAGTACATTGAAGCAAATTATGAAGCACATCCCAAACTAACTATTGTTGAGGGTGG
>JANTGV010000107.1 GCA_024762745.1 Sulfurimonas sp.
GTGGGGAGCCGCTTCTTCGTGAAGACTTAGATAAGTTCATTAAGATGATTTATGATTATGAACCTTCTATAGACTTGGCTATGACTACAAATGCTTTTTTACTAAAAGGTGTGGCACAGAGACTTAAAGACGCAGGGCTTAAACGCATAAATGTAAGCATAGACACTTTAAAACCTGACGTAGCTCAAGAGATAGCTGGAAAAGATGTTTTAAAAAATGTTTTAGAGGGTGTTGATGAAGCACTCAAGGTGGGTCTGAAAGTAAAAGTAAATATGGTGCCTATGAAAACAGTAAACGCAGATGAAATCGTAGATGTTTTAGAGTACTGTAGAGAACGAAACATGAGTATACGATTTATAGAGTATATGGAAAACGCTCATGCGAAAGAGGGGATTAGCGGTCTTAAGTCTCCTGAACTTTTAGAGCTTCTTCAGAGTAAGTATAACTTTAGTGATGACGGTTTTGATGGTTCATCACCTTCTCACTATTACACTATGGATAATGGGTATAGATTTGGAATCATAGAACCTTACGAAGATGACTTTTGTAAGAAGTGTAACCGTATCCGATTGACTGCAGAGGGGAATCTTATCCCATGTCTCTATTTTGATGAAGCAATGAGTATCTCTGAGTCTATAAAACGCGGTGATGTAAAAGGTGCTGCAGCGGTTTTAAAAGAAGTTGTAAGAACAAAACCTGAGAAAAATCGTTGGGGCGGCGAAGATGGTGAATCTTCAAGCCGTGCATTTTATGAGACAGGTGGGTAAGCTTTGCTCTATCTTGTAGAACATTTTTACTCTATACAAGGGGAAGGAAAGTATACAGGCACACCTTCACTCTTTTTTCGCTTTGGCGGATGCAATATGAAGTGCGAGGGTTTTGGTTGTGAAGAACAAGCTCCAGATGGAACAAAAGTTCTAGGCTGTGATACTGTCTATGCTGTAAATAAAGAGCACTTTTCAGCAAACTGGATACCGATAAACGCAGAAGAAGACCTTCTAAGTGTTTTAGAACTTTATGAACTTCCTCATGCTGTAGATATAGTACTAACTGGTGGAGAACCGCTTATCTATGCAAATGATGCAATATTTATTGCGTTTCTTGAGAAGCTAGTTAAGAGAGGTCATCAGATTACATTTGAGACAAATGGCTCACTTGGGGTTGATTTTGATAAATATCCGGTCTATAAAGAGTGTATATTTGCACTCTCTGTTAAGCTCTCAAACTCAGAAGAACCGATAAATAAACGTGTTCGAGGAGATGTTATCTACTCTCTTGCGAGTAACTCAAAAGAGGCTTTTTTTAAGTTCTCTATTGATGCGGATTCCATTACTTTAGGTTTAGAGGAGGAAATTTCAGAGATTATTGCTCACGCTCCTCATACTAAAGTCTACTGTATGCCTCTAGGTGGAAGTAAAGATGAAGTAGAAGCAAATACAGAGCCTTTAATAGAGTTTTGTAAAGCAAAGGGTTATAATTTTTCTGATAGACTTCACATAAGAATTTGGGATATGAATAAAGGTGTTTAAGAGGGTGTTTTATCATGATAATTAGAAAACTTTTTAAATTTGAGAATGCTCATATAGTGAGAGGTTGTTCAAGTGTTAAGTGTAGAAGTTCAATTCATGGGCACTCCTATAAAATAGAACTTCTTTTTGAATCAAACTTTTTAGATAATGGTCAGATGGTATATGATTTTGGATTAATGAAACAAAACATGAAAGCCTTAGTTGAAAGTTTTGATCATGCTATTGCGTTTTGGAGTGAGGATAGTAGCTCTTATATATCAGATATGAAAAAACACTCAGATAGATGGGTTGAACTTCCGGTCTCTCCATCGGCTGAGCAGTTTTCACGTGTAATATTTGTCATGATAGACAAACTTTTAAAACTCACAAATACACAAAATGGCGAAAAAGAGGTAAAGCTTTATAGTGTCATAGTTCATGAGACTGATACAGGGTATGCACAGTGTTTTGCTGATGATGCTTACTCTGAGAAGATGGGGCTAATATCTTTTGAAAAAATTGTTTTTTCAGATGCGGTTAGAAATGACTGGCAAGACCCAGAGCTTTGGGAAAAGATAAAAGGCTCTGAGAGTTTTATAAACCCTAAAGAGGTTTAGTGACTTATTAAACTTGTTATATGTTCAGTTGTAAAATTAAACTGAGTAGAGATAATTTTTACCTCTGCTTCCTCTTTTAAAACTTCACACTCTTCACTTATCATGATATATGCATTTGAGTTTGCCAAGGGCGATACCATGCCTGGTGCAAAATGATTGCAGACCTCAAAGTATTCACCATTAAAATAGCCAGGAACAAGAGTTCTTCTGCCAGCTCTTAGCTTGTACTCATATCTCATTTTTGCCTTTATAGGGTTGATAAACTTAGATCTATTTCCACTCAGAGCAAGTATAATACTCTGACCAAAAAGTTCAAAGTTTAGAGCAGCAGCAAGAGGGTTTCCGGGAAGATTTAAAACTATAGTCTCTCCAATCTTTCCAAATGTAGTTGGTTTTCCCGGTTTTATCTCGATTTTATCAAAAAGTATATCGTATCCAAAAGTAGCAAAAGCCTCTTTTGTAAAGTCGGCATCACCTACACTCACACCACCAGATGTGATAATCAAATCACTATCAAGTGCACTTTTTATATGAGTTTTTATATCTTCCATTGTATCTACTGCAGTTCCGATAAAATCAACTTCACAGCCAAGTTCTTTTGCCCTTGCTAAGAGGGTAGGTGTGTTTGTATTGTAGAGTTGGTAGGCCTCTAACTCTTCAAAGTGCATTTTTAATTCATTTCCAGAAGCAAAGAGTGCTACCTTAGGTCTTTTATAAACCTTTATATGACTTATACCCTGAGAAGCAAGAAGTGTTATCTGGTGTGCGTTTAATCTCTCTCCGCTATGAAGAAGTTTTTCACCTTTTTTAATATCTTCGCCACTAAGTCTTATATGTTTTGAAAGAGTTAAATTTTCAGGGAGTGTAACTCCCCCTTCACACTCCTTTGTATCTTCAACAGGAACTATACACTGCGTTCCAAGTGGGATTCTTGCACCTGTCATTATTTTTATGGCTTCACCTGCGTTTAACTCCTCCTTTGAATCATCACCTGCAAATATAGTGTGAGAGACCTTTACATCTTTTCCACTGTCGACAACCTTTACAGCGTAACCATCCATGGCAGAGTTGTCAAAAGGAGGTAGATTATGTGTAGCTATTATCTCTTCTGCAAGTACAGTTCCTAAAGCATCTTCGATAGGTATGATTTTGAGTGCTTTTTGTTTTATATTTGTATAGATGAGTTCGAGTGCTTTTTCAACTGTAACGGACATTTTTACCTACCTCTTTATTTAATGTGCTTATTATATTATAATTTCGCCATGAATGAAATGTATAATTTAGGTTTTGATATCCACAGTATCGGTGGTATCGCACTTGTTGGGGTAATATTTTTAAATATATTTATGCTGAGGGTAGCTAAAGACCTGCAAAAGTATAAAAGATTGATGAGTATTGTACTACTTCCTTTGACTGCAACAGTGATTGGTGTGGAGATTTTTACAGGTGTCATTATGATGGCAGCAAAGCATCTTGATTTTACAATTGAAAACATTGTAATGATTGCTATTTCAATTTTACTCATAGTATTAGAGGTTAAAAGAGCTAGAAGTTTAAAGTATATTAACCCAAATAAAGAGGGAAGTTTAGAAGAGTATAAAGATTTCGGGATAAAACTTCTCTATATTGAAGTAGTTTGGACCTTAGTTATTTTTATGTGGATGTGGGGTGGATTTGATATACATATTTAACGAAAATGCAGGTGAACATCTGTTAACACTTAAAGGTGAGACGCATAAATACCTTGTTAAAGTTCGTCGCCATGTCGTTGGGGATGAACTTAGTTTTAGAAATAAAGAAAATATAAAAACACTTCACAAATACAAAATAGTCTCTATTGATGCAAGGAGTTTGGAGTTAGAACTCCTTGCGTCTGCATTAGAAGAAGTAAAAGCGAGTAAAGAGCTGCATATTGCTTGGTGTGTAATAGACTCAAAATCGATAGAGAAAGTTTTACCATCACTCAGTGAAATAGGTGTAAGTAAAATCTCTTTTATTTTATGTGACAGAAGTCAGAAAAACTTCAAACTTGATTTTAAAAGATATGAGAGAATCTTAGAAGCTTCTATGCAACAGTGCGGACGAAGCTCTTTCATAGAGTTTGACACATATAAAAATATAGCTGCGTTTTTAGAGGAGTTTCCTGATACAAAAGTGTTTGATTTTTGTGAGAGAGTTTTAAAAAATGAAGATGATTTTAAAAGAGTACTTATAGGTTGCGAGGGTGGTTTTTCTAAAGAAGAGAAAGAACTTTTAAAAACGCAAGAGGTCTTTAGGCTTGATACACCAATGGTACTGCGTTCAGAGTCTGCTGTGATGGCTGTTGCTAGTAAAATCTTACTGTAGGTAAAATTTTAAGAATAATTTAGCTATAATTCGAGTTCTAAAAATCCGCACCCATACGGATTTAAAAAATATATAGTTTTGCGTACCGAGACGCGAGACAAAAGGCAAAAAAATGAAAAAAGATATACACCCTAATTTAGTGACTTGTACTGTTACATGTGCATGTGGAAATAGTTTTGAGACAAAAAGTGAAGCTGATACTATGAAAATTGATATCTGTAACGAGTGTCACCCATTCTTTACTGGTTCTGAGCGTATGGTTGATACTGCTGGACGTATCGAGAAATTTAAAGCACGTTACGCTAAAAAATAACAAGAGCTTTTCTTGCTTAGTCTAGTTCCAACTCCGATTGGAAATATAGGCGATATATCACTTAGAGCTATTGAGGCTCTAAGTGAAGCGGATACTCTTCTTTGCGAAGATACTCGCGTTACAAAAAAATTAATCCATATACTTAAAGAGCGTTACGCTACTGCATTTAAAGAGAATCAAGAGTTTATTTCACTCCATTCACATAACGAACAGGCTTTTGTTGAAAAACTAGAACCATCTTTTTTTGAGCAAAATATTGTTTATGTAAGTGATGCCGGAATGCCTGGAATAAGTGACCCCGGTCAAGTTTTGATTCGTTACTGCATAGATT
>JANTGV010000108.1 GCA_024762745.1 Sulfurimonas sp.
ACAACTGTCTCATCATAACATCCTGTCTCATCAACTGGCATTACAACTTCTAAATCATACTTTAGACCTACACGGTAATCGTCTTCACCATGACCTGGAGCTGTATGAACACCACCAGTACCACTGTCCATAAGAACATGATCGCCAAGAACGATTTTAGAAGTTCTTCCATTTAAAGGGTTGATCGCTACTTCACCTTCAAAGTCTTTAGAATTGATGTTCTGTGCAATTTCACCTTTAACTACGCCGAGTTCTAGAAGAGATTCATAAAGAGCATTTGCCACTATATAACCATCAGTTGTGAGAACGTATTTTTCTTCAGGGTGTAATGAGATACCTGTATTTGCAGGAAGTGTCCATGGCGTAGTTGTCCAGATTACTAAGGCTGCTTTGCTATTTAGTGATGCTTTTGCTTTTGCTTCATTACTTAATTCAAAAGCTACATAGATTGAATGAGACTCTTTGTCCTCATACTCCACTTCAGCTTCAGCAAGTGCAGTTCTTTCAGCCCATGACCAATAAACTGGTTTACTTCTCTCAACTAAAAGACCTTTTTTAGCTACTGAACATAATGTTCTATAGATGTTCGCTTCAAACTTATAGTCCATAGTCACATAAGGTTTTTCCCAGTCAGCCAAAATACCAAGAGTCTTGAACTCCTCTTTTTGGATATCTACAAACTTCGCTGCATGGGCACGACAAAGCTCTCTTACTTTGGAAACTTCTAAAAGTTCTTTTTTCTTTTTCCCACCAAGTTTTTTCTCAACTTGTTGCTCGATTGGAAGACCGTGGCAATCCCAACCCGGAGTAAAACGTACAGACTTTCCATCAAAGTAGTTATGCTTAACGATGATGTCTTTTAAAACTTTGTTTAGTGCGTGACCTATATGAATATTTCCATTTGCGTATGGAGGTCCATCGTGAAGAGTAAACTTAGGTGCATCTTTGCGATTAGCTTTCATCTTCTCATAGACTTTTTTCTCATCCCATGACGCATAGCGTTTAGGCTCGTTATTTATTAGGTTACCACGCATGGCAAAATTTGTAGTTGGTAAAAGTAGTGTGTCTTTGTAGTCCATCTGTACCTCGAAATTATTTCTGAATTCTATAAAATTTTTGCATTGTATCTTTTATGTGTTTAAAAGCTTCTTTAAATCGCTATAATAGTGCTATAATAAGTGAGATTAAATTTGTGAAAGAGGGCTGTATATACCATGAAACTTCATATTATCTTTATAGGTAACAAATTTGTATATAACTTATCATTAAGAGATTATGTACTTAGAAAAATAGAACAAAAAAGTGATTTTATTGATTCGGTTACTTATTTTAGAGAGGGTGATAACTCTATGTTTTTATCACTCGAAGAGGAGCTTAACTCTTATGATAATATCATCGTTGTCACATCAAAACAGAACTTCTCAACTATAGGTAAACTTATATGTACTGCGACAAGTGACAACCAAATACTTCAAGATGGAATGCTTTTACCTCAAAAATGCTCTGTGTTTGAAGATAGAAGTTACCTCTTAGAGTATAGAAATTCCATTACAAATGTTATACAGATAGATGAAGGGCAAGAGATGCCTGTACTCTTACTTCAAAGTAGAACTTCCAGAACAACTATACATGTATTTGAAGAGAGCAGAGATACTCTGATAGCTATATTAAATCCTATTGCACAAACATATGACGTCTCAATTAATGTTGTTCAAGAGATTGAAGGTTGGCTTCGTATAGATGTTTTAAGTAACAGATATGGAGAGATTTCCCACTTCGTGAACTCGGCAAAACAGTTGTTGCCAAAACAGCTGATTATAACAGCAGATATATCTGAGTATATTATTGAGAGACTCTCAAAGGCTAATAAAAGACTTACTTTTGCTGAGAGTTGTAGTGGGGGACTTTTAAGTTACTACTTTACCAAAACAAATGGCGCTTCACAAATACTTGATGGCTCTTTAGTAACATACTCAAACGCACTCAAGGAGAACTGGCTGGCAGTGGAACATAGTAGTTTAGTAGAACATGGTGCGGTGAGTGATGAGGTAGTAAAAGAGATGAGTAGCGGGGCATTAGATGTCAGTGGTGCTGACTATGCTCTCTCTATAAGTGGTATAGCCGGAGATATGGGCGGAACAGAAGAGAAACCTGTTGGAACTGTCTATATAGGTGTGCGAAGTAGAAATTCTAATAAAGAAGAGCGTTTACATTTCAGTGGCGACAGAAATTATGTACAGCAGCAGAGTGTACTCTATGCTGTAAAAATGCTTCTGCTTATTGATAAAGAGATGTTTTTCTAAATTTCTTAAAAAATATCTTGACAATTAAAGTCTATTTGTCTATAATTTCGGCCTCTTAACTATAAGAGACAAAACGTCTTGTTAGCTCAGCTGGTAGAGCACGTCACTTTTAATGATGTGGCCGATGGTTCGAATCCATCACAGGACACCATTTTTAAACTAAAAAACATTAATTTTTCTCTTAGTCTAGGAAAAAAAGAGTGAAGCATACAAAGAGTGTGTGAGTGATTTTTTGACAATGAATAAGACAAAATTTGCGGTGGTAGTTCAGTTGGTTAGAATACCTGCCTGTCACGCAGGGGGTCGCGAGTTCGAGTCTCGTCCACCGCGCCACTGTTTTTTAGATTAAGATGGGCGCTTAGCTCAGTTGGTAGAGCGCTACCCTTACAAGGTAGATGTCACTGGTTCGAGTCCAGTAGTGCCCACCATAATTGACAACAAACCTTTTGTTTGTGAATGAAAGTGACCCTTTCGTCTAGTGGCCAAGGACACTATCACTTCATGGTAGGGACAGAGGTTCAAATCCTTTAGGGGTCGCCAGTTTGGTGTTTAGAAACTTATATTAAAAATGGGCGCTTAGCTCAGTTGGTAGAGCGCTACCCTTACAAGGTAGATGTCACTGGTTCGAGTCCAGTAGTGCCCACCATTTTTAAAATATATGCACAAAGTTTTAAGTTCATGTACTTTAGTACACTTCACTAAAACCTTAGCACATCTATTTCAAAAACAAGTTTTTGCTTAACTATAAAAAGCTAACTTACAACATATGCGCGGTGGTAGTTCAGTTGGTTAGAATACCTGCCTGTCACGCAGGGGGTCGCGAGTTCGAGTCTCGTCCACCGCGCCACTTCTTTTTTATTTTTATTACGCAAAATGAACAAAGTCCATTTAGCTACGTTAACACTTGGTTTTACTTAGCGTAAAGCTCATCGAACTAGTTCGATAATGATGTATATATAAAAATAAATGTTTTGCCGACATAGCTCAGTTGGCTAGAGCAGCTGATTTGTAATCAGCAGGCCCGGGGTTCAAATCCTCGTGTCGGCACCACAATCTGTTAATTTTTATTATTTTTAAAGAAACTAGATGCTAACCTACAAACTCTTTAATAAGGGTTTATATATGATAAGAACTATAATCATAATCTTTTTAGCTATAGCAGTGTTCACTTCATGTAGTCAAGAGAGTGCTCAAGATGTATCAGTAGAGACAAACGCAACTCTCCAAAAACCACTAATCATTAATGGTTACTTACTTCCTCCTGCACCAGACCCAACTGTAAATAACTCAACGCTTCTTGGGATAGACTCTAATAATAATGGTGTTCGTGATGATGTGGAGAGAAAAATATATTTTCAATATAAAAGACCTATTGAACAGGCTTTTATGATGCAAGAGGCAAAATGGTATCCAAAAACATTAGAAGATCCAGTTATAGCAGCTGCTTCAGAGGACATGGAAAAAGAGAATTGGAATTTATATACATGTAAAGGATATTTAAGATTACAAAATATTAGCATTCCAAAAAACAGTGTTGATTTCATGGAAAATGCTTATTTTAATACTAAAGAGCGAATGCACGCTTATATTAAATATAACGAAGCATCAAGTGGAGGTGTTTACCATATTCCACTGCTTAGAGATGCGAATAAAGAAAACTGCGATTTTAATATAACTAAAATGTTGGAAATGGAGAAATGAAAGCTTTAATAACACTGCTTTTCACTTCAAAGTTTTACTACATATTTAAACGAAACTTTTTTTACCTCTTACGTCATACATATCTTTATATCTAAAGGTTATTAGATTTTGCATAATGGCAAAGAGAATTATAAAGTTTAAAAAACTACTTCCTCCATAACTAAACATAGGTAAAGGGACACCAACAACAGGTGCGTAACCAATAGTCATGGCAATATTTACTCCCATATATATAAAAATCATAAATGAGATAGAGACAGTAACTACTTTTATATAGTAGTCTTTATTAAAGACACTCAGACTCAGTAGATGAAGTATGAGCATTACATAGAGAAGTATAAGAGCAAGTGCACCTAAAAAACCAGTTCTCTCCACCACAAACGCAAATATAAAGTCACTTGTAGCAATCGGTAAAAAACGCATCTGCGTTTGGGTAGCGTCATCTTTATCTTTTCCTGTCCAGCCACCAGAACCAATAGCGATTATGGACTGTTCAACATGGTATGATGGTTTCTCACTTAAGAAGTCATTTATTCTTACTTTCTGGTAGTCATGAAGTAAAAACTTATATGAAAGAGGTGAGAGCAGGAGTATGGCTGTAATGATTGTTGCCCATATTTTCCAGTAGACTCCGACAAAAAAGAGCGCACCATAACCAATGAGCAGTAGGACTAAGGCAGTTCCCAAGTCAGGTTCTTTTGCTATGAGAAAAAACGGAAGTAAAATATAAGAGCTTAAAATTAAAAAGTCTTTTATTCTGTAACCGTGGAGTGGTGGTGGTTTTTTATGTATGAGATATGCAAGCATTAAAATGAGCGCAGGTTTTACAAACTCTGATGGCTGTATAGTTGCGTTTATAAATGGAATTTCTATCCATCTTTGTGCTCCAAGACGAGCATGACCAAAAAACTCTACTGCCAAGAGTAGGCCGATGTTTATCCAGTATATAAGCGGTATGAGCCAATGCATTCGACGAATAGGAAGTAAAAATACTACTATAAATGCTAAAAACGCAACACCTACATAGGCACTCTGCTTCTGAGCAAGAGCAGGCACAACCTCACCAATTAACCAGTTAGAAGTTATAACCAATGGTATGATAA
>JANTGV010000109.1 GCA_024762745.1 Sulfurimonas sp.
CCTTCCGCTATCTGAGAGGCAATAAGACCAAGAAGGAGTGCACCCCAGCCATTAAGAACTATTATAGAGCTTATAGGAGCAGATGTAGAATCACAAACATACGCAAGTTTTGCACGTGACACGCCCTGTTTATCACAAAGGGGTTTACCAACTGCTCCAGCGATTAAAGATGTTATAGAGGACTCTATAAAAATAACTACACCTATAAGGTAACTTAGCATAAGAGCACTTCTAGGTGAATTCACAAGTGCATTTTTGGTATGAACATAATCTATAAAACCATCAATACCCCCGCTCTTTTCTATGAGTGCCATAACGCTTCCCACTAATATTGCAAAACCTAAAGTTTTTAAAATCCAAGCTTCACTCAATAGAGAACTAAAAAGTAAAAAGAGTGCTTCAGACGAAGCCAAAAAAGAAAAATCGTTTAAAATCAAGAGACCTAAAACAATACCGCCAAAAAGAGAGAGAAGTACATTTTTTGAATAGAGTGCTAAAGCGATAGCAAGCAGCGAAGGGAGAAGCGAGAGAGCTGAGAGTTCTATGTCCGTGTTCCTAGAACTCTATTGCCATCAACATTAAACCGGCTCTTCCAAATTTTTCTTTATAGAGTTCGCACTCTCTTTCATCAACTTTTTTAAAACCTAGTTTTTTATAAAAGAGCTCACTCTCTAAAGAGCCAATCTCAATGATGGTCTGAGCAATTCGATAGCCTTTAAGCCTTGCAGTCAAAAGACTTTTTCGCATTAGCTCTTTTAAGACACCAACATCTATAAAACCTTCAAGTTCTTCCATAAAGTCAAACATCAAAGTTCTATTGTTTAGGTTAAAGCCACAGCTAAAGTAGACCTCTAGAGAGTCACTTACATCTTCACGGCAGCCCAACTCTTTAAATGCGGCTATAAGTGTCTCTTTAGTAGCAATTCTAGGCTCATAACTACAGAGTGTCCCCACACTTTTCCCATCAACTTCAGCAATGAGAAAGTTACTATAGTGACAATGATTTTTCGCTGTAGTACACGTCAGCTGCTCAAGTCTTTCTAAAATAGTTTTATCATCATTTGTATCAAATACAAGATCAAACATACCATCTTTTTTCCCAGCTCTAGAGCTTTGTAGTATCATCTGTGCTAAGAAGGGAGCATCGCTTGCTACAGCTTGTCTAATTTTAATAGCCATATTAATTTTCCGTAAATTAATTTAATTCATATAATAGTAATAGTACCATACTTTATGATAAAAAGTTTCTTAATTATTATAAGTTTTCAAATTTTACTATATTCTTCACAGCAAATAATTTTGGTTGTTAGTGAAGATTACGAATCATCTCAAGCCTCTTTGGAGTGTTATGAAGATGGAGTAAAAATGTTTGAAACTATCGAAGTAAATATCGGCAAGAATGGTCTGGGATGGGGGATTGGAGAGCTTTCTCTAAAACAAAAAGAGGAGGTACCACTAAAGTATGAAGGTGATAAAAAGGCACCAATGGGTGTTTTCAAACTCACTCATATATTTGGTTATTCACACGAGCATAACTACTCTCTTCCCTATCTATATACATCAGATAATCTTATCTGCGTTGATGATAGTAGCTCACAATTTTATAATCAAGTCATCGAAGCAAACGGTAATGAAAGAAGTTATGAAAATATGAAACGCAGCGATCATCAGTATGAACTTGGGGTTTTAGTATCCCATAATAAAGATGCAATCGAAAAAAGAGGCTCATGTATATTTTTACATGTTAAAAAATCAGAGAACTCTCCAACAGCTGGGTGTACTGCTATGAGTTTAGATGAAATAAAAAAAATAGCTTCTTGGCTTGATGCAAAGAAGAATCCTCTTCTTATACAGATTCCAAAATCATCTAAAGAAGAAGTTTTAAAACTATATCCAGAGCTTAAAAGCTCTAGTCATCGTCCTCATCATCAAAAGAATCTCTCTCAATAACTTTTGGCTTAGCCTTAACTGCAATCAATTCACTAATACTCTCAGAAGAAATCTCAAGAGCCATAGCTACAAATGAGATAAGAGCATTATCATCTATAATCTCTTGACACTCTTTAGATGTATTATAGATAGTTAGGACACCATTATCTACTAACACATCTTTGTTGTTAATTTTTAATTCTGCTGCTATTTCATGCATATCGCGACGATTTAACTGTACGCCGTCTACCCTCATAGAAAAACCCGTTCTAGGGTCCGGGATTACAATAGTGTTACTCTTCATCTTTAACCATTCTGTCTTTAGCTTCGATTCCCATAAGCGAGAGTCCAGTTTTCAGCGATAAAGCTACTACTAAAAGCACTTTAAGAAGTTTTGCTTCATCTTCAGTTCCAATCATACGTACATCATAGTAGAACTTATGCAGAGATGCTGCTAAAGCTTTTAGATAGTCCGGCAGTTTTTGAACTTGTCGAGAGCTAAATGCATCTTCAACTACTTCAGGGAGCAATAGAGCATCAAAAAGAAGACTATCTGCACTCTCTCCTAAGTTCTTAAGAGTTGCGTTTTCTATATCTTCTCTACTTACTTCCGCTTTAGAAAGAAGTGTTTGTATACGAGCATGAGCATACTGTATGTAGAAAATTGGGTTTGAACTATCTTGTTTTTTAAACTCAGCCAAATCAAACTCTAACGCAGTGTCTGACTTTTTAGATGCAAAAATAAAACGCAGTGCATCCGAACCAATCTCTTCAACTATATCACTCATCAGTATAACGTTACCAGCACGTTTACTCATTTTATAAGGCTCACCATCTTTTAAAAGACTTACCATTTGAGAAAGTAGCGTTTCTAGTTTATTTGAGTCATAACCTAAAAATTCAATAGCTGCTTTTACCCTTGGAATATAACCGTGATGATCAGCTCCCCAGATATTTATGTAGTGATCATATCCACGCTCAAATTTTTGATTGTGGTAAACGATATCACCAGCCAAGTATGTTGGACGTCCATCATCACGAACAACTACTCTATCGTGGTCATCACCCTTACTCTCAGAGGCGATAAACATCTTGCCCTCTTTTTCGTAAACACCAGACCCCATCTTAGCCATAACTCTATCCCACTCACAATAAAGAGAGGACTCATTAACAAAAGTATCAAAATGAATGTTTGTATTTGCAAGAGATTGAACAACAATCTCCATTACACCATCTTTAGCCCACATCGCAAGCTCTTTTTGACGAGATTCATCACTCAGTATCTCTTTACCAAACTTCTCAACAGCTTTTTGTGTTAAACCCTCTAAGTAATCACCACGATAGTAACTCTCAGGATATTCAACTTCTTCTTTTAAAATATTTTCACGACCATAAAGTTGAATAGAGAGCCCTAGCAGATCAATCTGATTACCAGCATCATTTACATAGTACTCGGCAGTAATGTCATAACCAAGATGTCTTCCTAAACGCAGTAGAGTATCTCCATATACAGCGCCACGTGCATGACCGATATGGAGAGGTCCTGTAGGGTTTGCACTTACAAACTCTAAAAGAATTTTCTCATCTCTCTCCTGCTTGGCAAACTCTGTAGGATTATCTAGTGCCCAAGTTCCATACTCACTTAAAAAGTTTTCACTCAAACGAAAGTTTAAGTACCCTTTAACTGACTCTACACTCGAGAACTCTTCACTACCATCAAATGAAGAAGCAAGCTCTTCAGCTATAACCATAGGTGATTTTCTAAGTTCTTTTGCTAATGAAAAGGCGATTGGAGTGGCAAAGTGACCAAATGAGCGGTCACGAGGTTTCTCTAAAACAACTTCACGACCTAGTTTTTCGCGTAATAACGCCGATACTCGTTGTTTCAAATTCTATGCTTGTTTTGTAGTTTCTGAAGATTTTGTAGCTTCTGCAGATGCTACTTCTTCACTTTTTTCAACTTTTTTTGGCTCATCTGTAGATGCTACTTCATCCTCTACATCTTTCATCTCTTCTTTAAAATTCTTGATACCTTTACCAAAACCTTTTGCTAATTCAGGTATTTTTTTAGCACCAAATAATAAAACAACGATTGCTAAAACGATTAATAGTTCTGTTCCACCAGGCATTCCCATACTGTATATCCTTACTTTTTATTTTTTAATTCGTGAGTATATCTACAATTTGCTGTGACTACTCTTATCAAATAAATTTATTTTTATATATTTTCCCATTTCAAGACAAATTCATTTATCTTATCGTGCGGTATTTTCAATCTTGCTGTGATAGCTATCTGTCTAAGTACATCTGCTGCAACTTTTAAGTCATCATTAACTATTAAAAAATCATACTCTGATGTTCTCTGTATCTCTCTCTTAGCCATCTTTAGACGATTCTCTATAACTTCCTTGGAGTCTGTTGAACGACTCACAAGTCTATGTTCTAACTCTGAAAGGCTTGGAGGAGTTATAAAGACCGATGTTGTAATATCTCCTAACCTATTGTTTACAGCAGTATTTCCCTGAACATCTATATCAAAAATGACCAGCTTTCCATCTGCCAATGCATTTTTAACAGGTTTTAAAGATGTTCCATAGTAATTTCCATGAACAAGTGCATACTCTAAAAAGTGATCCTCTTCTATATCTCTTTTAAACTCATCTTGATCTACAAAATGATAATCTACTCCCTCTTCTTCACCTTCTCTCATAGGTCGAGTCGTTGTCGATATTGAAAAATAGTAATCTCCTATATCATCCTTTATCTCATTTATGAGAGAACTTTTTCCAGCTCCGCTTGGACCTGATAAAACTAAAACTACTCCGTTGTGTTCAATCACTACTCTTCACCTATTGTTATATTTATATTGATTTTTTGACCTTTCATTGACGCAACTACATTTTTATCTTTTAAGAGTTCTAAAAGATTCTCAAGTGCTTCAACACCTTGTACCTCTTCTAAAACCTCTTCAGACTTTTCTTCCTCTATCTCACTATCTTGAGTCTCTAACTCTTGCGTTTGAATCTCTTCATTAAGTGCAAGTTTTAAATCATTTGAGCTTAAAGAGTCAAAAGAACCTATCTCAGCCGAAGCAATATTTAAGAGGGTCTCAGTATCAAGCTCACTCTCAAGCT
>JANTGV010000110.1 GCA_024762745.1 Sulfurimonas sp.
TGAACTTTTAAAATTTCAAAATCATGTAAAAGATAAGGGCTTAAAGGTTCTGATGATTTTTGAGGGGCGTGATGCTGCTGGAAAAGGTGGAACTATCAAAAGGATTACAGAACACCTGAATCCAAGGGGTGCAAGAGTTGTAGCTTTGGAGAAACCAAATGATAAAGAGAAGTCTCAGTGGTACTTTCAAAGATATGCTAAACATCTTCCATCTGCAGGGGAGATAGTGCTTTTTGACAGGTCGTGGTATAACCGTTCTATGGTTGAACCTGTGATGGGATTTTGTTCTGAGAGACAGCATCATAAGTTTTTAAAAGATGCTCCCGAATTTGAGAAGATGATAGTAGATGAGGGCATACAGATATTTAAATTTTACTTTTCAGTATCAAAAGACGAACAGGCAAAAAGGTTTAAAGCAAGAGAGACAGATCCACTTAAACAGTATAAACTCTCACCTGTAGATAAAGAGTCTCAGAGATTGTGGAACGAATATTCACTCGCGAAGTTTATGATGCTCAGTGCTACACATACAGAGGCAGCTCCTTGGACAATCGTAAAGAGTGATAATAAGAAAAAAGCGAGAATTAACTGTATCAAGCATATTTTAAATTTTGTAGACTACCCAAACAAAATTAAAAAAAGTAAAATAGAGGTTGATAGCGAAGTTATTGTTTATGGACGTGATGAAGCTATCTCTATGGAGAAACAGTTTAGATTTTCACAAAAATAATTGAGATAGAGGAGTTAAATTCCCTCTATTCTTAAAAGTTTAGTCTTCCCAACCATTAAGTCAACAGACATTAGAATCCTTTTAAATACTGTCTCCTGTCTGTACTCTAAGTTGTGTTTTTTACATATATCTTTTACAATAGGCTGCATTTTTTGGTAAAAGCTGTGTGGCATATCGGGAAAGAGGTGATGCTCAATCTGATAGTTTAAAAAACCGTGTGCAAAATCTTTTAAGTCGGAACCTGTGCAGTAGTTAACACTTCCCATAATCTGTCGTAAATAGTATTCTCCCTGCGTTTTATGAGGTGTAGAGAACTGGTAAATGTCTTCTGCAGAGTGGTTCGGGACTATTACTAAAAATGAGTGAAGGTTGGCAAAAATCTCTGCTAAAAGGATGAATCCAAAGGCTGCTAAAACAGCACTCCAGCCAAAAGGTAGGAGGAGGAGCGGTAAAAACACAAACTGAAAAAGACCGTAGGGTAGGATGTAGTGCTTCCAAAGCTCTAACCCATTCTTTGTAAATGGAGAAAGTTGATAAGAGACGGCTCTTGGATCATTCATTCTTTTGTTTGCTTTATTGTCAAGTATTCTTAATGTGTTAGGAGCATAGTATGCCAGTTTCCATATGCTGGCAAAACCATAGACTATAGCATATTTAAAAAACATAGGCATTTTTTTATTGTGCAGCCACTCTAAATTTTTTTCTACATT
This sequence comes from Sulfurimonas sp., assembly GCA_024762745.1. The sequence goes on from JANTGV010000110.1 coordinate 1,441, forward strand.
GTCAGGATCATCCAGCTCTCCTAAATGGTAGTGATGCATAATGTTGTGTTCAAAAGCCCACGCATCAGGTTTGATCCAGTCCAACCAGTCAATCCATCTTCTCTTTCCAGAAGCGAATCCTTTTTTTGTATACCTGTAAGGAATGTTCGGTACTTTGTCGTAGGCTCCATGGAGAATAGGGTGTGTTACATTTGACCATCTTGCTACATTACCAACACCGATGAGAAATGCACCAAAAATACCACCTGCCCAGTAGATTATAGAGGGAAGATCATAGTTGCAGTAGTTTAAAATTATGACTGCAAAGATAAGAAAAAAACCACTTAATGTTGAAGCTCTTCCCCACATTTCTAATTTCAGTAAATGTTGAAAATCTTCCTCTGTTCTCTCTCCAATAGTCAGTTTTATTGCATCAATATCTTTTGCTAATTGTTCCTGATCCACATCTCTGTAATCTGCATACATATGTGCCATTAATAACCTTATTATTATTTTAAGCTGGAATTATAGATAATGTAGCCTAATATATCGCTGATTCATAGCTATAAATAATGTTTAATTTTTCTTCTTAATATATTATAAACAGCATTTTGGATAGAATAGCAGCAATTTATAAAGTACAATATTGGAGAATTAATGGACGCAGCCAAATATATTTGGATGAATGGAGAGTTTATAGCTTGGGACGATGCTAAAGTACACGTACTCTCTCATACGATACACTATGGAAATGGTGTTATAGAGGGGACAAAAGCGTATAAAACAGAGAAGGGTTATGCTATTTTTCGCTTAAATGAGCATACTACCAGACTTAAAGAGTCTGCAAAAATGACACTTATTGATATTCCTTACTCTGTTGAAGAGATGAATCAGGCTCAGATCGACCTTATTAAAAAAAATGAGTTTAAAGGTGATAACGTATATCTTCGTCCTTTTGCGTTTTTAGGTTACGGTGTTATGGGTGTTTACCATAAAGATGCTCCGGTAGAGACAGTTATGTCTGCTTGGGAGTGGGGTGCTTATCTTGGTGAAGAGGGTCTTCAAAAAGGTATTAAACTTAAAATAGCATCCATGACTAGACCGTCTAACACTTCAAATATGGGTAAGGCTAAGGCAACAGCCAACTATTTAAACTCTCAAATGGCAAAGTTTGAAGCTATTGATTGTGGATATGATGAGGCTCTTCTTTTAGATGATCAAGGTTATGTCGCAGAGGCTAGCGGTGCAAGTTTTTTCATGGTTGTTGATGGAAAACTAGTAACACCACCAAGTGATAATGCACTTGTCTCTATTACTCAAAAAACAGTTATTGAGCTAGCTGAGGACATGGGCATTGAGGTTGAGCGTCGTCGTATATCTCGTGAAGAGGTTTATATTGCAGAAGAAGCATTTTTAACAGGTACTGCTGCAGAGATTACACCTGTACGTATCGTAGATGCTAGAGAAATTGGTTGTGGTTCACGCGGAAAAATCACTGAAAAACTTCAAACTACTTACTTTGATGTAGTTTTTGGACGTAACAAGCAGTACGAACACTACTTAACTTATATCGACTAAAAAATTAAAACAGGAAACAAAAATTATGAAGGATAACTTACTAATGGCATCAGATATGAATGATTACTTTAACAAAAAAAAGAGTGAAGGCGGCGGATTTAATAAAAAATCTTCTGGTGGATCAGGCGGTGGTAATGGTGGAGGGCCAAAAGGTCCAGAACTACCAAAATTAGATTTAAACTTTGGTGGTGGAAAAGCCGGTATAGTTTATTTTCTTATTGCAGTTGTAATTCTTCTTGTTTTAGCAAAGCCTTTTACGATCATAGAAGAGGGACAACGTGGTATTTTAAGTACAAACGGTAAGTATCAAGATCAAGCACTTTTACCGGGTTTACATTTTATTATTCCTGTAATTCAGAAAGTATATGTGGTTGATACAAAAGTACGTATTATTAACTATGCGGCTCGCATTGAAGCAAATGTTGGAAACGCAGGTATTGGTTCAAAACCAGCTATTACAGTTCTTGACAAACGCGGTCTTCCTGTTTCCATTGAGCTTACGGTTCAGTACAGACTTAATTCACAGTTTGCAGCACAGACTATTTCTAACTGGGGTTTTTCCTGGGAAGATAAAATCATCAACCCAGTTGTTCGTGATGTGGTTCGTAATGTTGTTGGTAAGTATGATGCAGAATCACTTCCACAACTAAGAAATAAAATCGCAGCAGAGATAGATAAAGCTGTACGTGAAAATGTAGCAGGACTTAAAAATTCTCCAGCAGATTTACAGTCTGTTCAGTTACGTGAGATTGGACTTCCTCAAAAAGTAAAAGATCAAATTGAGCGTGTTCAAGTTGCTAAACAAGAAGTACAACGTGCAGAACAAGAGGTTGAACGTGCAAAACAAGAGGCATTCAAACGTGCTGAAGAGGCTCGTGGTGTTGCTGAAAAAGCTAGAATCGAAGCACAGGGTGTGGCTGATGCTGTAACAATTGAAGCAGAAGCAAAAGCAAAAGCGAATATATTGATTTCAAAATCATTAACTAACAAACTTTTACAGTTGGAGCAGATTCAAATTCAGGGTAAATTTAATGAGGCTCTTCGTGAAAATAAAGATGCTAAAATATTCTTAACACCTGGTGGTTCAACTCCAAACATTTGGGTTGATACAAAAGATATTCAAAAAAGAACTACGGCTAACTAGTAATGACAGAAGCCATAGATAGAGTAGACTGGGAGAAGTCAGAACTTCTTCCAGTAATAGTTCAAGATGTTACTAACAGTGAAGTTCTGATGATGGCTTATATGAACAGAGAAGCACTTGAACTTTCACTCTCTACAAAAGTAGCTCACTATTTTTCACGTTCAAAACAGCGTATTTGGAAAAAGGGTGAGAGTAGTGGACATATTCAAACCATTCACTCGTTTAATATTGACTGTGATAATGACACACTTCTAATTAAAGTTACCCAAGAGGGTGTAGCTTGTCATACTGGTCGTCGCTCATGCTTTTTTACCGAACTTGAATCGGGTGAGGTGAATTCTCATGTTGAGGTAAATTCTGAAGCGATGTATGGAGTAATAGACACACTTTATCATACGATTCAGGAGCGTAAAAACGCAGACCCTGAAACCTCATGGACGGCGAAACTTTTAAGTAAGGGTGATAATACTATACTTAAGAAGGTTGTAGAAGAAGCCGGTGAGTTCAGTTTTGCATATAAAGATAACGATGAAGCAGAGATGGTTTATGAAGCTGCTGATTTAACGTATCATATGCTTGTTGCCTTGGCAGCTAAAAATATCTCTCCAGACAGGATTAAGCAAGAGTTAGCTCGTAGATTTGATATGAGTGGAATAGCTGAGAAAAATTCAAGAGAGAGTTAATGTCTTTTAAAGAGAAAGTCACTACATTTGTAAATGAGTTAATCATTTATGATTATATTCTATTTGGAACTGTATTCTTCCTCTTTATTCTCTTCATAATTTTAGCAATCATATTAAGAAAAAAAACTGCTTTAGCCTTGATTTTAATACTTCTCTCCTTTACTATATTAATTCTTGGACCAACTTTTGGTTATATTACGATG
>JANTGV010000111.1 GCA_024762745.1 Sulfurimonas sp.
AAGATGAAAGATTCTAAACTAATACTATCAATAGTAACAACTTTCGCCCTCTCAAGCTCTATTTATGCGGATGACACACAAGATATAAAAAAGTTAAAAGCGGAAATAAAAGAGCTTAAAGAGATTACTCAATCACTTATTGATGAGACAAGTGATTTAAAGACAGGCTTTAACTATACAACTGTAGACACTGAAAAATCTTACAGTGGTATGGGTTCAGCAGCTTCAAAAGTCTACTACTCAAAATCTCCACTGAGTATAGGTGGTTATGGTGAGATGTATTATGCTCATACAGATATAGACGGCTCTTCTAATACAGATAAGTTAGATGTGTATAGATTTGTACCATATATCGGTTACAAATTCAGTGACAGTATCATCTTAAATGTTGAACTGGAGTTTGAACATGGTGGTGGTGGAGATAACAAGCCTGGTGATGGTTACGTTATTGTAGAGTTTATGTATCTTGACTTTTTGTTTAATAAAAACGCAAACCTAAGAGTTGGAAATATGTTAGTTCCTATGGGACTTGTAAACGAAAAGCATGAACCAACACTCTTTACCACTGTTCAAAGACCAACTACTTCGAAAAACCTTATTCCATCTACTTGGCACGAAAATGGTGTTATGGCTTATGGTGATATAACAGAAGGTCTCTCATATAAACTTGGTGGTTTCTCTGCTTTAGATTTAGAAGCTGGTCTAGGAGAGGGAGATAAATGGCTAAGAAACAGTCGTATAGGCTCATATAGAAACCAAAACAGGCTAGGAGTAGCTGTAGTAGGAAGATTAGACTATACTGGTGTAAACGGACTTCTTCTTGGTACAGCAGCTTATATTGATTCAGATTTAACAATGGTAGATATTCACTTTGATTACAACTTGGATGCGTTTAGAGCTTACGGTGTCGTGACTCAGGCAGAACGCAGTGATGCACCTACAGGAGAGCCTGAAAGTGCAAAAGGCGGATACCTGAATGTTGGTTATGACCTTCTCTCTTTTACTTCATCTCAAAAGAGAATGCCACTTTTTGTTCAGTATGAAAGTGTTGCAGCACAAGATGAGTTAGCCGGTGGAGGTTCAGTTTCTTCAATTGACACTATGACCGTTGGTCTAAACTACTTTCCACATGAACAGGTTGTTTTTAAAGCTGACTATGCGATGCAGACACAGGATGGAGCAGCAGACAAGGCAATAGCAAGTCTATCTATGGGATTTATATTTTAAACTCCTCTGTAAAAGGTTAAAATTATGAAGTACTCACTACTAATATTATCGCTGTTTGCACTCTCTTTGAGTGCAAAAATACTTATATCACCAGTTGATGCTATGAAGCAGAGTTACGGAAGTGATGCCGAGATAGTAAAGAAAAACATCTTACTCTCTAAAACACAAGCAACTGCAATTCAAAAGAGTGCTAAAACAAAGCTTGATAGTAAAATATTTAGAGTATTTAAGGCAACAAAAAAGTCTAAACTCTTAGGCTATGGAATTCTTATAAACAAAAAAGTTCGTTCTAAAAACGCAGTTGTACTCTATTTTATATCAAAAGATTCTATTTTAAAAAGCATTGAGGTTATTGCGTTTAACGAGCCTATGGAGTACCTTCCATCTCAAAAATGGAACTCTCAGTTTCAAGATCTATATACAGATAAGATGTTACGTGTTTCAAAAGAGATTCCAACTATTACAGGAGCGACCCTGAGTGCAAGAAGTATAACTGACGGCTCAAGAGTGGCCTTTGCCTTTTACAATGAAGTTCTAAAGGACAAATAATGCGTTTTACACTTATTAAAGATCTCAAACAAGATAAGATGATGAGACCTATTTTAACAGGACTACTCATATTTATACTTATCTATTTAATCGCTGATATTATCGTAAAATATTTTAGTTTTGGTATATCTTTTGAGAGTGTAAGAACAACTCTCTTTGGAGATGAAAATGAGTATATAGATCCTATATCTACTGCACAGTTTTTAGAGTTTTGGCATATGGAGATATTTTTCATCATGATGACTATTCTGACTCTCAGCGCTGTTTTTTTAAGACTTGCCAAAAGTGATAAATACAGAGTAATTTTTCTAAATCTTGTGATGATTTCATCTCTGCTTACACTTGTCTCTCTTGCACTCTCTTTTTTTATCGCTCCTATATTTGTAGTTATTTATGTTATCTCTTTTTATATATGGCATTTTGTAGCGATATATATGGCTTTTTACTCTATTTTAAAGCTCTATTATGACTGATTCATATGGGTATGCAGTAGCCTACTTTTTATTTTTTAGTCTTCTTTTGTTGATAAGTGGAACCATGCTGTTTGAACATAAAATTGGTTTTAGTGCTGATGAGATTACAACTTACTATCTTGGGAGTAGTGAGCAATTTATTAATCCCAAAACATACAGTGGAATATTAAAAACTGCTCTCCCTCATATAGTTGCATTTGGAATATTTTTCATGGTACTTTTACACTTTTTGGTTTTTACAAAATACAGAAATATATTTTCTGTGAAAACTCTTATTTATCTTAGTTTTACAAGTGCGTTTTTTGAAATATTTAGCCCGTTTTTCATACTTATGGGAGTAGATGCCTTTGCTTATGTGAAACTACTCTCTTTCCTACTACTTCAAATCTTCGTTTTATATATAGCATGGTTACTTTTTAGAAGTCTCTTTAAAAACTAACTCTTTTACGTAATAGTAGAGATTATCACTAAAAATCAACTCTTTGTCGTTTTGTATAACTATGTAGGCTAAATTAAGAGAGTTTAAAAAACTATATGCCTTTTTTATAGGCATAACACTTGCAGCAGTTGCATAAGCATCCAAATCACTGTTTGGTAGTGTTGCAATAAGAGTTATTGAAGAAAAACTCTTTTGCGAAAGTTTACTTTTTGGGTTTATGAGGTGGTTGTACTCAACTGAGTCTACATATCGGTTATAGTTACCGCTAGTACTGATTCCTGTTTCACTTTTTCGTGTTTGAAAACTTGCAAATACTGTATCACTAAAGGGATCTTGAATATCTATAGAGCAAGTAGCTAGACAGCGAATATCGCCGCTTAGAGATATAACAGCTCTTTCAACTGCATTTTTTTTAAAATAAGCGACAACCTTGTCAACTCCAAAGCCCTTCCCCATTCCACCTAAATCAAGCTTAGTAAATTTATTCAGTCTAGCCTCTGTTTTACAAAAGCTCAAAGCATCAAAGCTTACAAACGCTTCTTGTAGCTCTTGCATCTTCGGGGCTCTCTCATCCTCTCCAAATCTATAAAGATCTTTTGTGATTGAGCCAATAGTGATATCAAAGTAGCCACCGCTGCGTTTATAGTACTTTTGACTTAAACGCAGAGCTTCATAAGAGTAGCTATCTAATTTTGCTTTTTTATCTCGGTTGAGTTTAAAAATGGGTGTAGTTTTCTTGTAGGAAGAGAGAGAATTCTCCACATCCTTTATAATCCTAAAACCATCTTCTATATACTTTTTATCTTTCTCTTCTACTGAAACTGTAATGAAAGTACCCATACTGATTTGCGTTCGGCTGAGCATTTCGGAGGAGAGAGGGAGTGCTAAGACTAAACAGAAATAGAATAATCTAAACACTGCGTTTATACTAACTTAAATATTGATAATTTCGTTTACTTCTAAACCAAACCCACTAAGACCGACAAAGTCACTCATTTTAAGTGTTGAGCTTATTAGATTCATTTTTGCTACACCTAAAGAGGTTAATATCTGGGAACCTGTACCAATCTCTTTCATAGATGCGTTGTCTTGATGAGTTGTTTTGTTAATAAACACTAAAACACCGCTATTTTGTTTGAGATACTCTATAGAGTTAATAAGATTTGTATACTTTTTTTGATTTAAAAGAAGTTCTATATCTGGTACAACATTATGGACACGGACATTTGCCACTTCTCCAGCTTTATAAAAAACTATAGCTGTATGCTCGATACCATCATGATCTTTAAAAGTATGCTGGTTCACTTTCACACCAAAAAACTCTATCTCTTCAACTTTTGTCTCATTAACAAGTCTCTCATTTGCCAAACGATACTCAACAATATCTGAAATAAATACAGTCTTTAGGTCATGCTCTTCACCAAAGATATCTAAATCATCTCGACGAGCCATTGTCCCATCTTCTTTAATAATTTCACAGATAACACCAGCTTCACTCAGTCCCGCTAAACGACAAATATCAACTGAACCTTCAGTGTGCCCTGTGCGAACCAGTGTCCCACCATCTTTTGCTATAAGGGGGAAAATGTGACCTGGTTTTACAAGCTCTGTTGCCTGACTTATAGGATTAGCCAAAATTTTAATAGTATCATCTCTCTCTTTCGAAGATATTCCTGTCAATGCATCTTTTGCATCGACAGAGACTGTAAACGCAGTCTCATACGATGAAGTATTTGAACTCACCATAGGATTTAAGTCTAATCTTGTAGCAATTGTTTTACTCAATGCAACACAAATCAATCCCCTTGCATGTGTTGCCATAAAATTTACATGATCAGGTGAGCTAAACGCAGCTGCATAGACTAAATCTCCCTCATTTTCTCTATCTTCATCATCACACATGATGATCATTTTCCCTTTTTTAATCTCTTCTATCGCTTCTAATACTCTTTGTATCGGTGTCATATATTCTCTTTTATATAATTTGATTCGATTATATATAAATCTTCATTAAAAAGAGTTCAAATTATTTTTCTATAACATTTTAGTATTTATCAAAAAAACTCTTGACATTCAAAATATTTTTGTCTATAATTTCGGCTCACAAACACACAGTGGTTTGTTTAAACACCGCGGAATAGAGCAGTTCGGTAGCTCGTCGGGCTCATAACCCGAAGGTCACAGGTTCAAATCCTGTTTCCGCAACCAAATATTACTACAAAATGTTGGGGTATCGCCAAGCGGTAAGGCACTAGTTTTTGGTACTGGCATTCGGGGGTTCGAATCCCTCTACCCCATCCACCC
>JANTGV010000112.1 GCA_024762745.1 Sulfurimonas sp.
GTGATATAGCCCGTTCCTGTATTAGCAGAGAGTTTCTAGAGAGTATCATCTCGAAAAAATCATCAAGTGACTGTGTAGTTCCATATCTGAATGTGACTGATACTATAGTGTATAAAAACGAAACAATAGATAGAGATAAAGTGAAACGTATTCAAACGCCACAGCTCTCTCGTACATCCGTTTTATCAAATGCTCTTGACACAGATATAGAGTATACAGATGAGAGCAGCGCTATTGTTGCTAAAGGCGGAAAACGTGAATTTATTCTAGGTGATACCGATGCCCATAAAATCACCTACATTAGTGATTTAAACAAACTGCCATGTCTAACTGCTCCATCAAGTGATACTATGAGTGGTAACGGTTTTGATGTACATGCATTTGATTATAAGGGTGATATGTGGCTAGGCGGTGTAAAAATAGAGTCTAACTACGGGTTTAAAGCCCATAGTGATGGAGATGTAGCTATACATGCACTTATAGATGCACTGCTTGGTGCTGCTGGAATGGGTGATATTGGTATGATGTTTCCTGACAATGATGACAGATATAGAGGGATAGACTCCAAAGAACTTTTAAAAAGAGTTGTCAAAAAAATATGCAACTTTGGTTTTATAATAGTAAATGTTGATTTAACAATCGCAGCTGAAAAACCTAGAATAGGTGAATATAAACTTATGATGAGAAAGGTTTTAGCTCAGATTTTAAATATAGATACAAGTAGGGTCAATATAAAGGCAACAACAACTGAAAAGCTTGGCTTTATAGGTCGAGGTGAAGGTGTTGGTGTTCTTGCTAATGCAAATTTAAAATATTACGACTGGTCAAAAAAGAAATAAAATTAAGGGTCAAAATGAAAATACTAATTATAGAAAATGAGATTTATTTAGCACAAAGTATTGCTACAAAGCTTGGTGAACTAGGACATATTTGTGAGATGTGTACATCCACAAAAGATGCTATCAAAAGTACAGATTATGATGTAGTGCTTCTTTCAACAAATATTAATGGGCAAGACTTTAATCCTGTAATCGATACGTTTAAAAACTCTATAGTGATTCTTATGGTCTCATACATAAGTAATGATACCGTATCTAAACCACTTAGTGCTGGTGCAAAAGATTATATATTAAAGCCTTTTATGATTGAAGAGCTTATTAGAAAAATAGACCATTACCAAGATTATGAAAGACTTAAAAAGAGAAATGAAGCGTATGAGAAGTATTTAAACCATACTTTTGCATCTCTTTCACAAGAGCATAATCATGAAAATACTGAACTGCCTCTTTTTGTCTCTTCAAGTTTTCAAAAAAATGCGGATGCCTTTGCTTTTGAATATGCAAGTCAAAGGAACCTTCCTATACACTTCCTGACCCTCAGTGACCCAAAAGCAATGAGTGAAGTCTCTTCAATTCCACAAAACTGCATCATCTATATTATTGATTATCAGATGTTAAAAAAGAGTGACAAAAAGCTGTTTTGCGACCTCATTTCAGATAAGAAGGTTATTATCGCGAGTAGTGACAAAATAGAGGATGTCAACTATCCTGTAATAGAAATAAAAAGTGATAACAACATCTTTGACAGAGGAGAGATTCTTCCAATTGAAGACTATGTGAAGTTTATTGTTCTTAATTATCAAAGTAAGTATCCAGATACAGAACTCTCTAAAAAACTAGGAATAAGCCGTAAAAGTTTATGGGAAAAGCGAAAAAAATATGACATCATCAAGAAAAAATAAAACCCTACTAATAGATAAAGAAGCCGCTTCTGCACTAGAACTCTTAAAAAACGGCTTACTCAAGCCATTAACAAGTTTAATGAACAAGAAAGAGGAACAAGCTGTTCTTGATACTGATATTATAGACGGTCAGAGTTTTCCTCTACCTGTCATTCTAGCTCCTGCTGGTAAAAGGAATGAAGAGATTATCCAATCACTTGAGGTTGGAGAAGAGATTACAATTATCTGTGATAATTTAGAGTTTGCAACACTGGTTGTAGATGAAACTTTTGAAACTGACCCAAATATAAGAACAAAGCACATATATGGAACTGATGATCTTTCTCACCCTGATGTAAAAACAACATATAAACGTTTAGGCTCTTGGGCTGTATCTGGAGAGTATACCCTGCTTAACACATCTCCCAACCAGAGTAAAGAGAATACAGAAATTATAACACGTGCAAAAAAAGTTTTACAAGCAAAGCATACAACTGCATTAATCATGGCTGCAAATCCTCTACATCGTGCCCACGAAAGACTTATAAGACAAGCTATGGATACAACAGATTTACTAGTAATTTTTCTGCTTAAACCCTACCACAATGAAAATCTAGAGTACTCTCTTAGAGAAGATACTCTGCAGTTTTTTATTAATAACTTTTTACCAAAAAACAAGGTGATTGTTGTTCCTCTTGAACACAGTTATATTTTTGCTGGACATAACGAACTTATTGTAAACGCAATTGTTACCAAAAACTATGGTTGTGACAGACTTACAATCAGTAGAGACCACCCCGGACTTGGAATCTTTTATGACTCAAACTCAGATAAATCTATCATTGACAGACTCGATGGAATAGATATAGAAGTTAAACTGGAAAGTGAGTATGTTTACTGTGACGAGTGTACAACACTTGTTAGTAAAAACACTTGCCCCCATGGCCAACATCACCAAATCTCTTATCATGCAGACTCTATTTTAGAGCTTTTGGAATTAGGGCTTTTACCACCTACAATTCTTATTAGAAAAGAGATATCAGCATTTTTACTCTCTAAAATACTTCCAAATAGAGTGAAGAACTTAGAAAAACTCTACTATGACCTGCTTCCTGTAGAGGGTCTTTTAAAAGAACACACTGAAAAAGACTTCTATTTAGAGTTAATAAAACTCTACCAAACAACGTCACTTACATAGGACTTAAGATGAACAAATTTTTCATAACAGTAGGGTATAGTGGTCTTTTTCCAAAAGCTCCAGGAACTGCAGGAACTTTAGTCTCTCTTCCACTTGGCATGTTGATACTTATCTATTTTGATGCATATACACTCTTCTTAGCAACTGCACTAATAAGTATAATCGCCATAAAAGAGATAAACAGATATGAAGAGAAAACTGGCACTCACGATGACAAAAGTATAGTTATAGATGAGTTAGCAGGAATGTGGTTTGCCCTAAGTGTCGCTCCAGCTATAAGTGTTGGAATAAATGAAGTAACTACTCTAAGTAATGGGTTTTTAATCCAATCTCTTTTATCTTTTGTTCTCTTTAGATACTTTGATATTACTAAGCCATCTATTATAGGAAGAATAGACCGTGAGGCAAAAGGTGGAGTTGGTGTAATGGGTGATGATATCATCGCTGGTTTCACAGCTGGAATTACAAGTGCTGCAATTTGGCAGGGTTGGCTATATATTTCAGCAATGTTATAGGGTTAAAAGTTTTTCTTACTCGTTACATCTCCTAAGAGATGAAACGAAAAAAGTTTTAAACAAATAGAGGATCAGAAACTGGATCTATCTCTTCGAAGTCCTCTATAATCTGATCAAACATCTTCATAGTCTTCTTAGCTTTTTCAATCTTCGTATCAAAAATCTCTTTTGATGCAGGGAAGGTTTCGCTCAACTCTGTATAGATTAAAATACGTCCATTAATATGCTTATCTATCTCTTTAAACGCATCCTCGAGATATTTTTTTGTCGTTGTATGTCTAAAAAGTGCTTTTACCATCTTAAGACGCTCTTTAATAGGGATAGACTCATCTATTGCCTCAGCAACTCTTTTTATATCTAAACGCGAAAGATACACACCACTGATAGCTGGAGCTAAAAGTTTCTCTGTTAAAGCATCAACAAACTGAGGTACTGGTTCATCATCCTCTTTATCGCCTGCATCTGGGTTTTGCTGTATATTTCCCTGCTGGTCATCAAGTGAACACTTATCTTTTACAAACTTGTCAAACTCTGCTCTTAAATCACTTAAATCGTGTTGTTCCATTATCTCTTTCCTCTATTTTTTAATTGTTGTATATGCTCTAGCACACAGTTTTTCTATAATATCATCATAACTTGTATACTCTGCGTTTAACTCATTTGCACGCTGTTTCAGTGATGAGAACTCTTTGTTATTCTTCATATCGAAATTAAATTTAGGTAGCTTTTCAATCATGCTAAGTGACATAAAGTTTGAAAAATCTAAGACAGCATCAAAGCCTGATAAATCTATCTCCATACCTTTTGCTATTCTGTTTATATCAGCATCACGTACTTCTACTTCTTGCGTGAACTCCATAAGCTCTTCAAGGTTTTCATTATAGTAACTCACATTAAACCCGCAAGCGAGGAATGAAAAAGCTTTTGCATGATGATTTGTACCTATCACAGCTACCTTTGATACCATTAAATCTTTTAAGTGCTCTGTTAAAACTCTTGTAGTAAAGATATCACCACGAAGAGTCTCACCCTCTTTAAAAATAATATCACACATTCCACTACGTTTCACAAGCTCAGATGCATTGTCTAAAATCTCTACAACCTGTGTTACATACTCATTTGATATAACAGCACCATTCACATGTGACTTTTTCATATTTGATACTGTAAAATAGAGGTCATCCTCTCTTATATTCATAGGTATCATCATCATGTCATCACTATTGGCTTTAAAGAGCTTGTTCATAACAGCGCTGAATCTACTGACACCAGCCTCTTCACCTATATAGCCAAACAGACGTGTCTGATGTGATATCTGATTTGCATCATTCATCATCTTATTTTATCCCCCATAGTTCTCTCGCTTCTTCATCTTCTGCTTTACATCTGTAGCACATAGTATCATTAGAGTTTGTGCTAAAAATAACATTACACTCATTACAGCGTCTCACATTAAAGGCAACCAAATTCTGCACTGTCGGCTCAAAGAACTCTTTTATATTATAAGAGCTAGAGAGTGTTATCGCATCGCTCTCACAGACATCATGACAGATGTGACA
>JANTGV010000113.1 GCA_024762745.1 Sulfurimonas sp.
TAATCCAGTTTTTTAAAGGGACTATCGCTGCAGGATTTCCTTCAAACGGTTTCTTTGCAAAAGCATCTATTTGAAACATACTTAGAGTCATTTTATTTCCTTATATTCAAAAGACTATATATTGAAATGAATTGTAGCACAAGGTTAAAAAACATAAAATTATATTAAATATTCGAAGTATCTAGTATAGTGCTTGCATGTAAATGTCTTATCAAATAGAGTACCTTTTGGAGTTTATTTTAATATTTAATAATGATAACGACAAGAAATGATTGTTAAATGTGAATCTGTCACAGCGTAAACAAGTCGATTAGTATCATCAATACGTCTAGAGTAAAAACCAGATAGGTTTTCTTTTAAAGCTTCAGGTTTCCCAATACCATGAAATGGTTCACGTAGTGTAGCTTCAATAAGTTTGTTAATACGCTTTAATGTTTTACGGTCTTGTGTCTGCCAATAAAGATAATTTTCCCATGCTGCATCAGTCCAAGCAAGCTGACGCTTAAGCATCTATTAAATCTTTTGAAGTAGTTTTTCCAGCCTGATATTGAGCAATTGATTCAGATAGATGTGCAGCATTTGCAGGAGATTTTAATAAATGAACAGTTTCCATCAGGCCGTTAAAATAATCCATTGACATAATAACCGCATCATCAGAATTTCTGCGAGTAATGACAGTATAATCAGCATCTTTTGTAACATTATCAAGCACATTCTTTAAATGATTACGAACTTCACTGTAACTCATAATTGTCATGCTTTATCCTTTTGTACAATTAATTGAACAAGTATAGCATAACTTTGTATAGTGTGTCAAAAAGAGTGGTTTTTAGAACTTTTAGTAAAGCAAAAGCTAAGCCATCACACCATAATATAATTTTGATAACTATCACTTACTGCTACAAAACTATAAATAGTCTCTTTTTTACTTTTTTAAAATATCTTTTTGCAGTCTTACAAACGCAGCTTGCACATCACCTTTGCTAACACTCTTTTGTAAGTCAATATAGTAGCTATATATTGGTCTGGATTCTTTTAAGACATCCATTCGTAGATAAGTTGATGGAAAATTACTCAGTGTCTTTTTAGCTGCGTTTTGGTTTGAATTACAGACTATACCGCCTTTTTTAGAGGCCTCTAATCTATACTCACAATTCTCACTAAAATCATAAAGCTTATGAAGAGTTGATTCGACTGCTCTATCTGGAGGAAAGACTACTAAACGCAGACATGAAATTCTGTTTTTAGATATATTCTCATCAAAAACTTTCACCATAGCACTATCACTACAAGCAGACAGTAAAAACAGCACTAGCAGTAATGGAGTATGGATAAGAAATTTCAAAAGTCTCTAAATCTTATCTGGAGTTAATCCAACTTCTTCAAGATAGTGACGAAGCTTCACTACAGCATCTTTAGAAAGCTCATTTCTGTGTGAAAGAGTCATAGAGTGCTCTTTACCTTTGAAATGAATCAGTGCGCGATGCTTTTTGTTCATATCTACCTCAGCTCCGTAGTGCTCCAAAGCATGAACTAACTTTGTAGTATCAATATTTCCAGAGAGTGGATGCTCAAATATTTTTTCGATTTTTGTTTTGTGTTTACTCATAACTAAACTCCTATGTCTATATAGTTTAATTATCGTCTTTTAAAGATTAAAAGTGTCTTATCCTCTGTATCATAAAGGGAAAAAGTCTGCTTATCTATCAGTTTTAACCCATCTAGTTTTTGAAAGGTTTTCATCTTATGAAAGTATTGGATAATGGTGTCTTGATACTTTGTGTAGGTCTCATCTTCATTTTTAGAAAAGAGTGTAAATTGAGTTGCAAGCTCATCATTTTCAAACTGAGCATCCACACTTAAAAATTCTTCTTCATTCTCAGAACTCATAGTCCCTTCTGCTACATCACTAAAGCCGTAACGAGTATTTATGTCTGCTATAAAAACGCCATCATCATTAAGCTTCTGGGCAACTGCGTTTAGAAACTTCTCTAGAGCATCTCTATCCATAAAGTTTAGCACATCAAATATACTTACAATAGCATCATACTTTCCATCTACATCTGCTACATCCGCGCACTCTGCATCAAGACCTTGACTTTTACACTCATCAATCATCACAGAGCTTAAATCAATACCCTTGCACTTCACACCATCGCTAATCATACGCTGCATAAATCCACCACGACCACAACCAACATCTAAAAGAGTTTTTGGTGCATATTCATCGAGTTCTGAACGGTAGAGATCATAAAGAGCTTCTGTAGCCTCTTCAATCCCCAGCAGATGTTCAGCTTTTGCGTATAAGTCCAGATTAGTCATTTAAGCGTTTTGTTCTGCTTTTATAACTTCATTGATTTTTTCGTATATGTCTAAAACTTCATCTTTTTTCGCAATATAACTATTTTTGTTAGCAATTAGATAGGTTGATGAAGTCATAATATCTTCTACAACCTCTAAACCATTTTGCTTCATTGTTGCACCCGTCTCAACAATATCTACAATCATATCTGCAAGCCCGATAAGTGGAGCAAGTTCTATAGAGCCGTATAGTTTAATTATCTCAACACTTACAGCTCTCTCTTCAAAGTAGCGTTTTGTAATGTTAACCATTTTAGATGCAACTTTTAGTTCCGGTTTTGTAAGGTCAAGTTTTTCACCATTTCTCATACCAATAGCAACTTTACATACACCGCGTTTAAGGTCAAGCAGACGAACTACATCTAAACCCTGCTCCTCTAAAGTATCTAATCCAACCACACCTATATCTGCTGCCTGATGATAAACATAAGTCGCAACATCTTGGTTTCTTACAAGTAAAAAACGAAATTTTGGAGTCTCTAAAATCAGTTTTCTATCATCAAACTTAAAACTGTCCCCAAAAATTGTTTCAAAAATCTCTAGTGTCTCTTTAGCAATACGACCTTTTGGAAGTGCGACTGTTAGCATCTATAACGCCTTTATATGTTTATTATTTTCGGCATTTTATCTAAATATTACTCAAAGTTTTATGAGTTCTTTAAAAAGTGGAGTTTATGGTAATATATGGTTAGAGGAGATGGTCTCATGAAGTATGTACGTTTTTTTAATGAAATCTCTATTAATGACATTCCGCTTGTTGGAGGAAAAAATGCGTCTTTAGGAGAGATGTACAACAGCCTCACAAAAAATACTATCAATGTCCCTAATGGTTTTGCCCTTACAAGTGAAGCCTATTGGCTTCTTTTAGAAGAGAACAGTATACGAAAATCTATTGGTGAGATACTTTTTGACCTTGATATCTCTGACACGTCAAACCTTCAAAAAAGGGGTCTTGAAGTCCGCAGACTCATTTTAAATGCTAAACTTCCTAAAATAATCGAAGATGAAGTGCTTGAAGCATACAAAATTCTCTCTCAAGAGTATAAAACAGAAAATGTAGATGTTGCAGTTCGCTCTTCAGGTACAGCCGAAGATTTACCAGAAGCCTCATTTGCAGGACAGCAAGAGACCTTTTTAAATATTAACAAACCCCAAACACTGCTTGAAAGTGTCAAGAAGTGTCTCGCTTCGCTATTTACAGACCGAGCTATTAGTTATAGAGAAAGTCGTGGATTTAATCACTTTAAAGTAGCCCTCTCTGTTGGAGTACAAAAAATGGTCAGAAGCGACAGGTCCTCAAGTGGTATTATGTTTAGTATCGATACAGAAAGTGGCTCAGACAAGTTAATACTAATAAATTCAATCTGGGGATTAGGTGAGAATATAGTAAGCGGTGCTGTAAACGCAGACGAGTTTCTTCTGTTTAAACCTAAAATAGACTTGGGAAAATACGCTATTTTAAAACGCTCTCTTGGCAGTAAAAAAGAGAAGATGATTTATTCTAAAGATGCCAAAAATACGATAAACATAAAAACCTCTCAAGAGGAGCAGAAAAGTTTTTCTATATCTGATGATAATCTAGTAGAACTAGCAAGACAGGCTCTCATTATAGAAGATCACTACAAATCCCCAATGGATATAGAGTGGGCAAAAGATTACAGTGATGACAAGCTTTACATAGTTCAGGCACGACCTGAAACTGTACAGAGTAAACTGAAAAACTCTTCAACTATAGAGCAGTACTCTATAAAAGTTCCAAAGAATGCCAAAGTATTAAGTTCTGGTAGAGCAGTTGGGGAAAAAGTAGGAGTTGGAAGAGTTAATGTCATAAACGGTGTATCTGAGTTTTCTAAGTTTAACACTGGTGATATTCTTGTCGCAGATACGACAAATCCTGACTGGGAACCTATAATGAAAAAGGCCTCTGCAGTTGTGACTAATCGTGGAAGCCGTACCTGTCATGCTGCCATTGTTGCTCGTGAGATAGGAGTCACTGCCGTCGTTGGATGTCTTAATGCTACAGAGTTACTAAAAGACGGAGATATTGTAACAGTAAGTTGTGCCGAAGGAGATGAAGGTTTTGTCTATGAAGGGGAACTCCCTTTTGAGAAAAAGATTATAGACCTCAGCAGACTTAATAAAACAGAGATGAAACTTTTTATGAATATAGGTAATCCTGCTGAAGCGTTTAAGCTCTCCAAAATGCCAAACGATGGTGTTGGTTTAGCACGTACGGAGTTTATCGTAAATAGCTCTATAAATGCCCACCCAATGGCCTTAGTAGATATGCATAAAGGGAAAACTCCCAAAAACTTCAAAGAGATCAAATCTTCTATGGCACCTTACAGTGATGAAAAAGAGTTTTTCATAGAGAAACTAAGCGAAGGTGTTGCTACTATTGCCGCAGCTTTTTATCCTAAACCTGTTATTGTGAGAACAAGTGACTTTAAGAGTAGTGAGTATAGAAATATGAGAGGCGGTTTAGAGTACGAAGCGATCGAAGGAAACCCGATGATAGGATTTCGGGGAGCTAGTCGCTACTTGGATAGAAGCTATACAGAAGCATTTGAGTGGGAGTGTCAAGCATTAAAAAGAGTAAGAGATGATATGCAGCTTACAAATGTAATAG
>JANTGV010000114.1 GCA_024762745.1 Sulfurimonas sp.
GTTTTTTATCTTAATCTAAAAAATTTAATATAAGCGCTTAATCTACTTCAAGATATAATTCTTTCATGATTACACAAGACTCCATAGAAGCCCTCAAGGCACGACTTGATATTGTTGATGTTGTAGGAAGCTATATTGAGTTAAAAAAAGCAGGTGGAAATTTTAAAGCACCTTGTCCTTTTCACGATGAAAAATCCCCTTCATTTGTAGTAAGTCCTCAGAAGCAGATATACCACTGTTTTGGCTGCGGAATGGGTGGCGATAGCGTTAAGTTTGTCATGGAATATGAAAAACTTAACTACCCTGAAGCTTTAGAAAAGTTAGCTGACTCATATAATTTTACACTCACCTATACAGATAACAAACATAACAAACCTCGCTCACAGGTTATGGACTCGCTTAATGAGTGGTATAAAAGCCTTTTAAGCTCTAAGCCCACAGCAGTTGAATACATAAAAGAGCGTGGAATCTATGAGAGTAGTGTGGAGAAGTTCGGTATAGGGTATGCACCCGATTCAAACGCAACGATTAACTATGTGAAGTCTCAGATGTTTAGTATGAATGAAGCAGTTGAGATGGGTGTTATTGGTTATGATGGCGGAAGAAATTTTGCAAGATTTATAGAACGTATTACTTTTCCAATTCACTCTGCTAATGGCTCTTTGGTCGGTTTTGGTGGACGGACAATTACAGGGCATCAAGCGAAGTATGTCAACTCTCCAGAGACACCGTTTTTTAATAAATCACGTCTTCTTTATGCTTATCACTTAGCAAAACAGGCACTCTATAAGAAGAGTGAAATCATCATTACAGAGGGTTATCTAGATGTTATTATGTTGCATCAGGCAGGTTTTGACAATGCGGTAGCGACCCTTGGTACGGCATTAACTGCTGAGCACTTGCCGCTTCTTAGAAAGGGTGACCCTAAAGTTGTGATGGCCTATGATGGAGACAGTGCAGGGCGGGCAGCAGCTCTTAAGGCCGCAAAACTTCTTAGTGCTGCCGGATTTAATGGAGGTGTAGTGATATTTAATGGGGGATTAGACCCTGCAGACATGGTAAAAGAGGGAAGAATTGAAGAGCTTGCAAGTATGTTTAGGGAGCCGAAGGCTTTTATTGAATTTGTTCTAGATGAGATACTCTCACTCTATAATCTTCGTGACCCAAAAGCAAAAGAGGCGTGTATGCAAGAGGGAATAGCCTACTTAAAAACTCTCTCACCCATCTTACAAGAGGAGTATAAAACTTATTTAGCTTCGCGTTTAGGTGGACTTGGTGTTTCACCATCACTGCTAAAAGTAAATGTTCAAACAAACACTAACAATCAAAATGCACCTCTAATTCAAAAAAACTCTCATAAAGATATGTGGGAACTTAGTCTTATAAAAACAGTTTTAGAGCATCCACGTTTAATAGACCAAATTTTAGATGTTTTAGACCCTTCTCTTTTACAGTTTCACTCTCAGGAGTTCACTTGGGCACTGCAGGGAGAAAATGAGAACCCTCATTTAATGGCAATCTTAGTAGATGAAACAATAAAATCATTAAAAGATGAAGAGGAACTTCGGGCAGAGCTTATCACATTCCTTTCGCGCTACTACGAAAGAGAACTAAAAAAAATAAATTTACAGCAAAATATCTCATTTGAAGAGAAAGCTTTCTATATTCGTAAGTTTCGTGGAAAAATAGCAACACTAAAACGAGGAGAGCTAGTTGCGTTTGGAGATTAAGTAACTCTATACCTCATAGGGGTTATAATAAGTTAATTTAGGTTAAAGGATTTCCTATGTATTACAGTAAAATATCTTCAATTTTTCTACTAACAGTACTTTTTATTTTTTCTGGATGTTCGACTAACAGCCCCTATCGTACCAGTCTAAATGTCTGCAAACCTGCAATACAAACAGACTGTTCATCAAGTGCTATTATTCACAATCAAGCTAATAAAACTGATGAATATTATCTTGGTTTTGTAGAGTTTGATGATCAAGGGCAGATACGAGAACGCAATCAAATGCAGAGTGTTGTAAATACATTTTATGATATTGCTGCACAAGAAGATGTACTACTGATTACATTTGTTCATGGATGGCATCATAATGCTGCTTCAGATGATGAGAATGTTAAATCGTTTCAAAAACTTCTTGCACGAATCTCACGTGTAGAGTCTCAAAGTACTCAGCAGAGTAATCGTCCAGCACGTAAAGTACTTGGTCTGTATATTGGATGGCGTGGTGAGTCTATTGAGGTACCTTATGTGAATGATCTAACATTTTGGGAACGTAAGAATACAGCAGAAAATGTAGGATTAATGGGTGTTACCGAAGTTCTTTTAAAACTAGAAGAGATTGTGAATGTTAAAGCGGGTATGGAAACGACTGAACCTAAGCCTTTAAATAGCCGTATGGTAGTGATAGGACACAGTTTTGGTGGTGCGGTTGTTTTTACTGCCCTGCAACAGATTCTTAGCGATCGTTTTATAGATAGTCGACGCGCTAAGACATTTAGTGGTGATGCTCAGGGATTTGGTGACTTAGTAGTTCTAGTTAACCCTGCTTTTGAAGCGATGCACTTTGCTACACTATATGATATTTCGCAGCAGCACTGTCGAAACTATTTTCCAACACAGCTTCCTAAGCTTGCTATATTAACTTCCCAAAGCGACCTTGCAACAAAGTGGGCATTCCCTGCTGGAAGGTTTTTTTCTACTTTCATGGAGAGTCATAGTACACTAACACGACACTATTGTGAGAATAATAAGCCAATAGCTATGGAGATTAAAGAAGGTAATGCTGACATAACTACTATAGGTCACTTTGAGCCATATCAGACGCACTATCTTGATGCAATAAGCAACACAAAGAGAAGTGAATTTGCTAAGTTGCGAACCATTTGGTCAAGTCAGAAGGCAGGTGATTCATTGGATTTTGAAGGGAGTCGTTTGAGTCACTTAAACCGTACTCACCCTTTAAATCCCTATCTTAATATTAAGGTATCCTCGGAGTTGATTGCTAACCATAATGATATTTGGGGAGATGAAGTTGTCAGTTTCCTTCGTGACCTTATCGTAATCTCTACTTTGCCTAACGAAGTTAAAAATAACAAATAAGCGTATGATATTAGAAAAAACTTCTTTATTACGCTGTTTCGTGCTAGAATTGCATCATTAAAATAAGGTGAACTGGCTGGATTCTAAAACCAGCTCTTGTGCCTAACCAAGGAAATATATACATGAAAGCAATAGCACTTTTTAGCGGCGGATTAGACTCTACATTAGCGATGAAACTCATCATAGACCAAGGCATTGATGTTTTGGCAGTAAATATCAATACAGGTTTTGGAAGTACAAAAGATAGACTCGAACATATGCAAAATATGTGTAATCAAGTAGGTGCAGAACTGAGAATTGTTGATATACAAAGTGAATACCTTCAAGATGTACTGTTTGACCCAAAACACGGTTATGGTAAAAATTTCAATCCATGTATTGATTGTCACGCGAAAATGTTTGCTGTTGCTAAACGCATTATGGAAGCAGAGGGTGCATCGTTTTTAATCAGCGGTGAAGTAATGGGACAGCGTCCGATGAGCCAAAATAAAGATGCTCTGCAGACGGTTTTAGATGAGAGTAACTGCGATGGTCTGCTGCTTCGTCCAATGTCGGCTAAAAGACTTGCTCCAACGGTAGCTGAAGAGAATGGCTGGGTTGATAGAGAGAAGTTAGAGGGTATTACAGGAAGAAGTCGTGATAGACAACTAGAGTTGGCAAAAGAGATTGGTCTGGAAGATTTTGAGAGTCCTGGCGGAGGCTGTCTTTTGACAGATGAAAACTTTGGAAAAAAGATGTTTGATTTTATAAAGTATGATAAATTTGAGGTAAAAGATATTCCTGTTATGAAGTTTGGTCGTCATCTGCGTCTGAGTGATGGTGCTAAGCTAGTTGTCGGTAGAAACAAAGAGGAGAACGAGCATCTTCAAAATGTAGAGAACGATAAATATTACCATGCGAAAACGGTTGGTATTCCCGGTCCTCATGCACTACTCAGTAAAAATGCTACGCAGGAAGATAAGGATTTAGCAACAAGAATTATATTAAGTTACACAAAGGCTGACCCTTCAGAGATCTATACTGTTTCGTATGATGAAGTAGAGCAGAGTAGCTCTGCTTTTGAAACACGTTCAGAGGCAAACATTTTTAATATTTTATAAGTTTTAGATATACTATTAGAAGTGACACTTAGGTAAAAACTATATCAGGAGTTGTAATGGCTGGGATACATTTTTCATTTGAGAACTTTAAGCAATTAATAGAGTTAAATATAGGAATATCTAACAGACTTGATGAGAACCGTGCGGAGAGTTTTACTCTTTTGTACTGTGATTTTTCAGGAGTACCAGAAGATGTGGTTGATTCATCTTTGGCAGAGATTCTTAGGACTTCAGATTCCATAGTAAACCATGGAACAGATTACTTTTTTCTACTCCCGTATACTGATAAGTATGGAGCAGAAATAGTGAAAAAGATGTTTGATGAATTCTTTGCAAAATTTCTAAACTCTTTTTTACTGAGTTATCCCGCAGATGGTGAAACACCAGAAGAGATTTTGGGAAGTATGCAAGATAGTGTCAGCACATTTTTTAAAGATGACTTGCACTGTCTGGATAGATTTACAAGAAACTATTAAAAGCTTTTTTTCGTAAAATTATAATCTTTAGAGTTTTTATAAAAGGAGATGGCATCAGCTATTTTCTGCTCTTTATAGAGCTTCTTATCACAAACCCATCTGCACTTTATCTTTTTATTTTCCATCGCTGCTCTATTTTCATTTGAGACTTTTGTTTCAAATGATGTATTTGAGAAGAGAAGAGAAGATAGCAAAAGATAGATAATTTTTTTCATGAGCTTAATATCGGCACATATATCAATATCTTTATCTGTAAAAATGGAACATAAAATGCTCTAGTT
>JANTGV010000115.1 GCA_024762745.1 Sulfurimonas sp.
TTCATTTAGTGCCTTATCTTTTGTAAAAGATATCTCAAAGCACTATAAAATAAAAACCAATTTTTTAATCGATAAGAGAGTGGTTGATGAAAAGGTATTTAAAAGTGAACGGTTTAACTATATTCAGAGCCCAATCTCTCAGTATTATTTTGAAAAATCAGTTTTAGACCATTTAAAAGTAGACTTTTCAAAAAAAAGATTATCTAAGGTTCAGGAAGAGACTCTTTATAAAAATATAAACAGGGGTAAAGCTTTTTCAAAATTTGATGCCTATTTTAAAGAGATAGTCACTTTTATACCTATGAAAAACCCTATTACGGGTAAGATTACTGCTGTGTTTGCTTTTCGAAGTAGTGATATCTTTGTTCGTAAAGCAAATAATCATGCTCTTATGCTCAGTATAATCTCCGTCATTATTATAGGTTTGGTTTTACTACTTATATATAAAGAGATTCAAAATAAAGAGAGTTTACGTAGAAAAATACAAGATAGTACACAGGAGCTCAAGGCTCTAAATAGACAGCTGGCAGAGATGGCTCATGTAGACTCTCTTACCGGAGCTAACAATAGACGATATCTATATGAAGTTGCTAAAAAGCTTATACCATTTGTTAAAAGAGAAGAGCAGAACTTATCTGTAGCAATGATTGATCTGGACCACTTTAAAGATGTAAATGATACCTATGGACATGATGTCGGAGATGAGGTTCTAAAGGTATTCGTAGAGTATGTAAAAAGTAATATTAGAGAGAGTGATATATTTGTTCGTTATGGTGGAGAGGAGTTTGTTCTACTTTTGCCAAACACAGATTTAGAGCATGCAAAAGTTTTAACTGAAAAATTGAGAAGTAGTATAGAAAACTGTAAAAAGATTGATAAAGTAAGGTTTACAATAAGTATAGGAGTAGCTGCGTTTATAATTTCAGAAGATACGATTGATACTATAATTAAAAAAGCAGATGAGGCACTTTACGAAGCTAAGGATAGTGGAAGAAACAGAGTTGTATCTAAGAGTTGAAAGTTTAGTTTGAGGTGGGTGCCACACGAAAGAGTCTGTGTGGCATGAAAGATTACTTGATACCTTTTGTATCCCAGTAAGCTCTAATTTTAGAAGTTAAAGCGTCAGGAAGTGGAACAAAACCTAAACTTTTAGCGATCTCTTGACCATCTGTATAACACCAGTCATAGAACTTAGTTACATTTTTGTTTGTATCAGCTTTCTCTTTAGGAACTAAGATAAAAGTTGCAGCTACCATTGGGTAAGACTCAGCACCTTTTGGATCAGCGATAATCGCATAAAAATCTTTTTTAGGATCGAGTGAAGCTTTTGCAGCTGCAGTTTGGAAAGATTTTAAAGTAGGAGCTATATAGTTACCCTCTCTATTCTCAACTGTAGCCATCTCTATATTGTTGTTCGCAGCATCAGCATAGTCAATATAACCAACAGAGTACGGAGTCTGCTTTAATAGAGCTGCCACACCAGAGTTTGTCTTACCACCAATGTGGTGATCACCAGGCCAGTTGAGAGATTTTTTAGCACCGAATTTTTTTCTCCACTCTTTAGATACTTTACTTAGGTAGTAAGTGAAGTTATAAGTAGTACCTGAACCATCAGCACGGTGAACAAATGTTAATTTTTCATGTGGTAATTTAACACCTGCGTTTTCTTTAGCGATAATCTCATTATCCCAATAAGCGATTGAACCATCTGCGATTGCAACAATTGCTTCTCTACTAAGTTTAATACCTTTGATTCCAGGAAGGTTGTAACCCATCGTAATAGCTCCAACAACTGCTGGGAACTGGTAAAGACCCTCTTTGTTTAAAACTTTAGGTGATAGAGGTTTATCAGTACCTGCAAAATCAACAGCTCTTGCTTTTGCGTCTTTGATTCCCTTTGAAGAACCCTTTTTAATATAATCAATTCTAAGACCAGTCTCTTTGTTGTAAGCCTTTATCCATTTTTGATATACACTATATGGAAAAGAAGCACCACTCCCTTTTACTATTTCAGATGCAGTTAGTCCAGAGACTAATACTGTAGAAGCTAAAGCAATTTTTAATACTTTTGTCATTGGTTTTACCTTTTATTGTTTAAGTTGATGGAAGTATAAAATGAAATGTTTACAGTTTGGTTACATTTTAGTATCATTGTGTAATCATCTTGTAACCAAATTGTTTTAAACTTTCGCCATCAAAACAAAACAAGGGAACCACTTTTGCAAAGCAAAATGTTTCTATTAAACAACAAGGAAAATTACGAATGAAAAAAATAGCATTATCAGCACTGGCTGTATTAACTTTAGGTACTGTTAGCGCAACTGCAGATATCCAGCTTTATACTGACGCTAACGGTCAAGTGTTTACAACTCCAGCAGAAGACCGCACAAAGTTAGATGTTTCTACAGATGCTAAAAAGAAACAGAGTATAACAATAATAGATAAAAAGTCTCCAGATTTTTTACTAGGTAAACAGACACATATAAATATGAAGTTTGTAGCAGACGATAATCCTGATATGTGGTTAAAAGCCGGTGTTCGTATTCAAGGAACTTTTCAAAATAAAGATGTAGACTATGCAGATGCTGCAAAAGTAGATACAAATATAAATGATGCATACCTTCGTCGTGTTCGTTTTGAAGTTGCAGCAGGTTTTAATAAATGGACTTCGTTTGTAATGGATGTTAGAAATGATAAAGCAAACTTTGGAGATAAGGGTGAGCAACAGTTTAATGTTGGAGATGCTTATGTTAAAATCAAAAAACCTTTTGATACTTCACTGTTAAACGTTAAACTATTTCGTGCAAAGATAGATATATCTCGTACTGAAACAGTTAAGTCAGCACGTGTTTTACACTATGATAGACCTCAAGTAGCAGATGAAGCAGCACAGTTCATTACGCATAACCGTCGTGGAACAAATGCACAAATTTATGGTGATTGGAATAAAAAAGTACACTACCAGCTTGCAGCAGGTGACGGTGTAGCTTCTGCTAAATTTAAAGATGCTACAGGAAGTAGTCTGAGTGAGGGTCTGACTCAAAAAAGCTTCTTTTATGGTGGTAAGGTAATTCTTTCTCCATTTGATGGCTGGGAAGAGAAGTCTCGTACTGAAACATATTTTGGAAAAGGAAAACACTTTGCGATTGGTGCTTCTTACTGGAAAAGCCCGGACATTACATATAATGACGGTACTGTAACGCAAGAAATTGACCATGAGTTGATAAACTATGAAATCTCAGCACACTACAAAGGTCTATTTGCTCAAGCTGAGTATTTTGAATTTGACGGTGTTGTAAAAGGCTGGGGTGATACTGAGACTGGTAAGTCAAATGGTTGGTATGCAACAGGTGAGTACGTAATAGAAGAGCTAGGATATTTGGCTCCATTTTTCAGATATGAAAGCTGGGATAAGTTTGAAGGTGCTGATGGTTACGACTTGACTTCAAAAATGGCTGGTGTGAACTGGTATCTTAAAGGTAACAGTATTAAGGCTGGTTTAACGTACCAAAATGATAGTTACGGAACAGAACTGAAGAGTGGTGAAAGAGATGAGAAAGTCTTGAAAGTAACTACTCAATTTTTCTTCTAAGACTTATATAAATTTAATTCATTTTTCCCCTCCCTGTTTTTCAATAAAGCTCACCTAACCTGAGCTTTATTTGAATAAACATTCTCAAAAATAAACTTCCGAAAAATAAATCTACACATTTACATCCAAATATATAAAAAATCCTAAATCTTTTAAAATAAATTTAACATATTAGGAGTACAATTAAGTTATAACGATATAAAGGTGTCAAATGGAAAATAATCAACAGAACGTTTTTGAAGTAGATGGTACACATGTCTCCTTAGAGGAGTTAATAGAAGGGTATAAGAGATCAAAATCCTCCTCAAAAGGTAAAAGTAAAGCGGATATCAAAAGGGCTGATGAACAGAAGTTAAAGCCTTATCAAGCTGAGTTAATAAAACTACAAAAGCATTTAGAAAATACACAACAGAAGATGATTATACTTTTTGAAGGTCGTGACGCAGCTGGAAAGGGTGGTACGATTAGAAGAGTTACACGCTATATGGATGAAAAACACTATAGAGTAGTAGCACTTGGTAAGCCAACTGAAGAGCAGAGAACGCAGTGGTTTTATCAAAAGTATATTCAGCATTTCCCAAGAGCTGGTGAAATAGTGCTTTTTGATAGAAGCTGGTATAACAGAGCGATGGTAGAACAGGTTTTTGGTTTCTGTACAAAACGCGAGTATGAAGACTTTATGAATGGTGTAAAAGGTTTTGAGAATGATCTTGTACGTCAAGGGATTATTTTAGTAAAACTCTACTACAGTGTCACAAAAGATGAGCAGGCTGCAAGGTTTGAGAGACGTAAGAATGATCCTCTGCGCCAGTGGAAATTAAGTGAGATTGATCTTCAGGCTCAAGAGCGATGGGATGATTTTACAACAACGAAATATAATATGCTAAAGCAGACACACTCCCACAGTGCACCATGGACAGTAGTTCGTTCTAGAGTGAAGCAAAAAGCGAGATTAGAATCTTTGAAAGTGATACTTAACGCAGTGGATTATGAAGGAAGAGATGAGGGCTTAAACTATGCTTTAGACCCTGATATAGTAATTTCTGGTGCAAGAGAGATAGAGATTATGGATGCACAGATTACAAGTACTGGTAAGTTTATAGGTTAATAATTTTTTGAATAAGGAGAAGTTGATGGGTGAAAAGAGAAGTATGATAGATGATGAGTTTAAAGATAAAGAAGAGATAGATACTAAAAAGAGTGAAAAACATAAGTCTCAAAACTTTAAAAGAGAACGAGACACAATGAAGAAAAAAGGGAATAAAGTTCAAATCTGGGTGAAGCAAGAAACACTTGATTATGAGAAGGAGTTGACACAACTGCAAGTTGAACTTTTAAAATTTCAAAATCATGTAAAAGATAAGGGCTTAAAG
>JANTGV010000116.1 GCA_024762745.1 Sulfurimonas sp.
ACTTCTACTCAAACAGACGCAGACGTGGATGGGAAACAGTGCAAAATGTGTCATAGAGTTCAAAACTGCGTTTTGGAGAGAAAAAGGTTTAAGTGGCTTTGTTTTCTCAAACCAAGGGCCGCTGAGTGAGATTCATGATGCCTGTACCGATACCAAAGCAGCACTTTTTGGATTTGTGAGTTCACAAGCAAATATGCAAACGTTTCAAAAAGAGCTCATCGCCCAGTGTAAAAAAATTTTTGGTATAAATGAAAAAGAGATTCTTGCCATACACTTAGTTGACTGGCGTAGAGAGGTTTATAGCTCAAGCCCACAAGATTCTCAAGGGTTGCGTTCACATCCTCAGTATGGAATAGAGCTCTCACTCTATGACGAGAGAGTACTTTTTAGTGCAACCGAGTTCTCGTTCCAAGAGGGTGGGTATCTTGAGGGTGCACTCATTAGAGCAGAAGAGATAGTAAAAAGACTATGATGCTCTTAAATGATACATCACTCTTTTAACCTCTACAAATGACAAAACAAACATCCCCATATACCCTAGTGCCAATCCAAAGACAACAGATACAGAGTTTTCTGAGTAGAGTCGTGTAATATAAAACGCAGCTATAAATAAAAAAATACCACTCATTCTTATAAACAAGGCTTTTCCAAAGGCTCCAGATGCTTTAATGAGTGCTAACTGAAAAGCATTAAGCATGATAAACACAAAAAAGAAACTTAAGTGTGTAAGATAAAGATATGCTCCATTATATTCAGGGTTAAACAGAAAAGAGACAAAATCTTTGGAATAAAAAATCATCAGCAAAACAAAAGCTCCACTCACTAAAAACGCAAACTTATAAAACCACTTCTGAAGCTCAAATATCTTCTCAGAGTCACCTTGAGCATAAAGCTTAGAAAGTTCAGGAAGTAAAAACCGAAAAACAGGAAAAACAAATAGGGTAATCATATACATTAGTATTGGTTTCGTCACTACTTGAAAATCTCCAAGTTCCTCAACACTATAGTAGTGCATCAAAAAGAAGACTGCAGTATATATCATCACTATACCCGAACCAAACTCAACTGTTGAGAGCACTGCGTTTTTTAAAAAAATTTTTGTATCGTGATTGAGTTCTACTTTACTGATATCCGGCTCTTGAACCTTTTTATATTTCTTTAACCATATAAACAGAGAGAGAGCAATATAGCTCATAATTGTCATAATAAAGAGTGACTGCAGACCTTTAGTCTCTGCTATATAATAGGCGATTAAAAACCAGACTGCCCCGATAATAGGCTCTAAAAAAGAGCTCTGTTTCATAATAGAGTAGAGTCTATACATCGCGAGCTGATTCGTTAAATATGCATAACTGCTCATTGATAAAATAGTAAATACTAAATACCAGTAGTGTATCTCTATACCAACCTTATGCTTTAAGTAGGGGAGTATGAATCCCCATGACAAGAGCACAAGCACTACAATAAAGTATCGAAAGATATTGATTATTCCCTCATCTTTTTGACTTTTGGCATATGCAACAACCATGGAGGAGCGAAATCCTATAAGAATCAGTAGAGAGAAAGAGAATATATCAATAGCTGTATAGTAGAGTGTTAAAACATCCTTTTCAATAATACGTGCTAAAAATACTTTAAACGCAAATCCTGCAACAACAGCAAAAACTGAAATAAGTATCGCTTGATAAAAATGTTTTTTAATCTCTTGCAAGTTTTGTTTCCTAGTGAGAAATTTTGTTATTTGTATTATCACATAATTAGATGGTGTTTTGTATAAAGAATATGTCTATTTATTGAGCTATTGTAATTATAAACTAACAAAATCAGCATACTAAAATATCACAAATATTTATAGAATACTTCTAAATAACTAGGAGATTTTATGTTTAACAACTATATTCCAACCTCTTTTGACTTTGACCCTGACGAAAGAGGTCATTTTGGTATCTTTGGTGGTAGATACGTTCCAGAAACCCTAATGCCAAGCCTTATTGAGCTCGAAAAAGTTTATAAAGAAGTGCGTTTTGATAAGGAGTTTTGGAAAGAGGTTGATTACTTCTATAAGGATTATGTCGGTCGTCCTTCACCACTTTATAGAGCTGACACTATCTCAAAAGAGTTATCTGCAAATATATACCTAAAACGTGAAGACCTTAACCATACAGGAGCACATAAAGTTAACAATACTATTGTTCAGGGACTTTTAGCGAAACGAATGGGAAAGAAAAAAGTTATCGCCGAGACTGGCGCAGGACAACATGGAGTAGCAACTGCAACCATCGCTGCATTGATGGGGTTAGAGTGTGAGATTTTTATGGGTGAAAAAGATGTTGAGCGCCAAGAGTTAAATGTTTTTAGAATGAAGCTACTTGGTGCAAAAGTACACGCTGTCACCTCTGGAAGTAGAACGCTTAAGGATGCTATGAATGATGCTATCCGTCACTGGGTAACTAATGCCCGTGACACTTTTTATATTATAGGTACCGCTGCAGGCCCTCATCCATATCCGCTTATGGTACGTGATTTCCAAGCTGTAATAAGTTCTGAAGCTAAAGAGCAGATTATGCAAAAAGAGGGTGTGATGCCTGATTATGTAATTGCGTGTATTGGCGGAGGGAGTAATGCTCTTGGAATGTTCGCACATTTTATAGATGAAGAGCAAACGCAGTGTATAGGAATAGAAGCAGGGGGACATGGACTGGAGAGTGGGAAACATGGCTCAAGTTTAGCTCTTGGCAAACCTGGCATCCTTCATGGCCAGATGAGTTATCTGCTTCAAGACAGTGATGGACAGATTCAAGAGGCACACTCTATATCAGCAGGCTTGGACTATCCTGGAATAGGGCCCGAGCACTCCTATTTAATGGAGCAGGGCAAAGTAAAATATGAGAGCATTACAGATGATGAAGCTATGAGTGCATTTGTATGGCTCTCACGTGCTGAGGGTATAGTACCAGCCTTTGAATCAGCACACGCAATAGCATATCTAAAAAAGATACCTAAAAAAGATATAGAAGGTAAAACGCTTATAGTGAGTTTGTCTGGTCGTGGTGATAAGGATATGATTCAAGCAATGGAACTTTTAAAACTCTAAAAGGAGGAAGTATGTCACAGGAGACTATGTCAAAAAAAATATGGCTTGTTGGTGGAAGTAACGGTATTGGGCTAGAACTTGCAAAAGAGTATTTAAGGTCTCAAAACAAGGTTATTGTCTCGGCGAGAAACGCAACTACTTCAGATGAACTTCTCCTCCTAAAAGAGAAGTATCAGGAGAGTTTAGAGCTTGTTAATATGGATGTTTCACAAACTCAAAGTGTAATTGAGAAAACGCAAAAGGTCTGGAGTATATATGATGGTTTAGACCTTTGCATATACAACGCTGGTGTCTATGAGAGCATGAAGATAGATGAGTGGGATTTAGCACACTTTGATATGATGAATCAGGTTAACTACCTTGGGGCAGTCCGTGTTTTAACAGAACTCATTCCTCATTTTAAGAAACAGTATTATGGTCACATTGCGTTTAATATAAGTATTTCAAGCTACTTTGGACTTCCCTATGGTGGAGGATACTCTGCTCCAAAGGCGGCACTCCTAAACTTTTGTGAGTCTATTCAGCCAGAGCTTGCAAAAGATAATATAAAAATTCAGGTGATTAATCACGGTTTTGTAAAAACAAGGTTAACAGCAAAGAATAATTTTGAAATGCCTCAACTCCTTGAGCCTAAAGAAGCGGCAGAGAAGATATATGAAGGATTAAAAAATCCAGACAACTTTGAGATAAAATTTCCATGGGCACTCACAAGGTTCTTGCATTTTCTTCGTGTTATACCATATAAAATGGCGTTTAGCTTAACAAAAAAGGCTCTATGATGGAAATACAAACAGTAGCAGAGGCCTATGCCAGATTTTATGAAAACTTGAGAGCTGACTACACAAAAGAGGAGTATACAGTTTTTTTTGATGCACAATCAGAATTTCAGGACCCTTTTCAAAAGGTCAAAGGAATAAATGCAATACATAATATATTTTTAGATATGTACGAGAGACTCCAAGAACCGCGTTTTAGCGTAGATGAAGTCATCTCGTCAGATGACGTGGCTTATCTTAGATGGAGTTTTTCTTATAGACTCTCTGAAGCTTCTCAAGAGGACTCTTTTGTTGGAGTCTCACGTGTCACGTTTACTAAAAGTGCTAAAGTCCAAAGCCATATTGACTACTGGGATGCAGGTCAAAACATCTATGAAAAAGTTCCTCTGCTCGGTTCTATAATACGCTTAATCAAAAAGAGAATTCATGCCTAAACTGTATATAAAACAGTATCTCTATTATGGTCTTATGGCAATGCCGCTTGCATTACTTGGTCTGCCTCTTTATGTCTACCTTCCAACATTTTATGCTCAAGAGATAGGACTTGGTGTTTTAGGTGTCGGTATAGCTCTTTTAGTCGCACGCCTCTTTGATATGCTCTTAGACCCTATAATCGGCTACTGGAGCGATCGCTTTTTTCCTAGAAAAGTGTTGATGTTTATAGGTATGCTTTTTTTACTATGTGGTTTTTACTTCCTAACCCATCCAATAAAAGGTGCTGGTTATATCTGGCTTCTGAGTTTTTCAATGCTTGTCTATTTTGGTTGGAGTCTATTAAGTATTCCTTACTACGCCTTGGGAGCAGATTTAGGTGAGAGCTATGAGCAAAATACTAGATATGCCTCTTTTCGTGAGCTCTTTAATATCCTCGGTGTACTCTTGGCACTCCTTATCCCTTTCAGCTTTGGTGTGGCTGAAGAATCAGGTGACTCTCTACGTTTATTGAACAGCACTATATTTATTCTACTGCCGTTTATCGCCTTACTCTTTTTTGCAAAAATCACTGTTCCAGCTATTAAGAGTAGTTTGCAATCCTTCAAAGAGTCTCTTATTCATTTTATTCA
>JANTGV010000117.1 GCA_024762745.1 Sulfurimonas sp.
ATCTTATGTTTGAAGAGTTACCTCCTCTCGATAAGTTTAATAGACCTCTCTGGGCCTATGAGGGTAGGATTCATGATAACTGTGAGAGACGTGGCCACTATGAACTTGGTGAGTTTGTGCAGGAGTGGGGAGATGCAGGTGCTAAAAAAGGGTACTGTCTTTTTGAGATGGGATGTAAAGGTCCCTATACAAACGCAAACTGTCCGACGATGAAGTTTAATGGTGGAACAAGTTGGCCAATTCAAGCAGGACACGGCTGTATGGGATGTGTTGAACAGGGCTTCGTTGATAAGTTTGCACATGAGAGAAAGTATGATGGGGAGAATGAGTAGTGAAAAAAATTGTAATAGACCCGATCACGAGGATAGAGGGGCATTTACGGGCTGAGGTTGAGGTAGATGATAAAGGTGTTGTTCAAGATGCCTTTGTCAGCGGACAGCTTTTTCGTGGTATAGAGACTATACTTAAAGGTCGAGATCCTCGTGATGCAGGATTGTTGGCAGGACGAATTTGTGGTGTATGTACTAACTCTCACTTCCGTGCAGCTGTAACATCTGTTGAGGATGCTTACTCACTAGAACTTCCCAAAAACGCAGAGATTATCAGAGACCTGATGGCGATGGCACTTTTTATTCAAGATCATGTTGTTCATTTTTATCATCTTCACTCTCTAGATTTTGTAGATGTGACATCTGCTTTAGAAGCAGACCCAAAACTTACTTCAAAAGAGGCGCATAAGTACCATAAAAAACCATTTAGAAACTCTCATTCTCATTATGAAGCAGTTCTTGAAAAACTGGCTAAATTTGTTAAAGCTGGAAAGCTCGGGCCATTTGCTAATGCCTACTGGGGTCACAGTGATTATAAGCTGACTTCTGAACAAAACCTTGTTTTAATTTCTCACTATCTCGAAGCACTCAAGTTTCAGACGCAGATAAGTAAGGCAGTTGCAATTTTTGGAGGAAAGACTCCCCATCCACAAAGCATAGTCGTTGGTGGTGTTACAAGTGTCACTGATATGCTTAATCCTCAAAGACTCAATGATTACCTTTTTATAATCAAAGAAGCAAAAGAGTTTATAGATCGTGCTTACCTTCCAGATGCAAAACTGCTTGCTATAGCTTACAGAGATGAGATTAAAAACGGTATTGGTCGTGCCAATGGAAACTTTATGTCAGTTGGCGGTTATGAATTTGAGGGAGAGAGAAGACTCTTTTGTAATGGAATAATTTATAATCATAACTTTGAAAATATAGAAGATTTTGATGAGTCTAAAAT
Organism: Sulfurimonas sp.; assembly: GCA_024762745.1. The sequence continues at coordinate 1,279 of JANTGV010000117.1, forward strand.
AAGTGAAGAGGTAGATAGAGCCTGGTATGAAGGGAGTGAAGTTTATTACACAGACCTAAACGCAGATGGAAGTCTCAAAACTGCAAAAAATGATGATAAGTACTCTTGGATAAAAGCTCCGAGATATGATGGTAAAGTGATGGAGACTGGTCCACTTGCTAGGGTACTTATAAGTTACAAAAAAGATAATCCACTCATAAAGTCTTTTGTAGATGAGTTCTTAGAAGAGACAGGTTTAGAGTTGATTGATCTCTCCACTACAGTTGGTAGAAACGCAGCTCGTGCGATAGAGACGGGATATATTTGTGAGTATATCTTTAAGCTAGTCTCACGACTTATTCAAAATATCAAGTACTACGATGTAGATACTTGGGTGAAGTTTGATTTTGAGAGCTTAAAAAAAGAGAGTAAGGGTAGAGCTTTTTTAGAAGTGCCTCGTGGAACACTTTCACATTTTGTAAGTATAAAAGATGCAAAAATTGAGAACTTCTCAGTGATTGCACCAACAACATGGAACGCAACTCCTAAAAACTTTGATGGAGTTAGAGGTGCTTATGAAGAGGCGCTGGTAGGCATTAAAATAGAGGATACATCAAAACCACTTGAAGTTCTTAGGGTTTTGCACTCATTTGACCCTTGTTTAGCCTGTGCGGTTCACGTTATTGATACAAATGGAAAAGAGTTGAGTCGATGCAAAATAAAAACATAATTATCGGTATAGGTAATTTACTCTTTTGTGATGATGGGGTGGGTGTTATTGCTGTTGAGTACTTAAGGAGAAATTATCAGTTTTCTGATGGATTAGAGCTCTTAGATGGTGGTACACTTGGATTTAATCTCATAGAGTATTTCAGTGAATATGATAATATTTACATCATAGATACCATCTCTATTGATGATAGAGTTGGTGAGATTTATAGAATTCCTTCTGACAAACTTTTAGGGGGTAACAGCTATAAAAAAACAGCTCATGAGGTTGAAGTGGTTCAGATGCTAGAAGCTTGCGAACTCTATGAGCAAAAGGCAGAGGTTACTATCTTTGGAATCGTTCCTCAAGATATTACAACTGTTAAGATAGGGCTGAGCAAGAGTATCGCTGAGAAGTTTGATGCGTTGATAGAGACTATTTTAAAAGAAGTTCAAACTTTGGGTGTAGAGTTTAGCAGAAAAAAGAGTGTAGAGTTAGAAGATATTATCAAAGAGTTAAAGTATCTTAAGGGGTGAGGGATGCAACATTTAATAGGTAAGAGCTGGCATAGTATAGAAGCCGAAAAAGTTGTTGAGATATTTGAGAGTGATGTAGCAGATGGTCTGGGACCTTTAAGTATAAAGCATAGAGAGGAGTTCTTTGGCGAAAATGCTTTAAAAGAGAGGAAAAAAGACTCAAAACTCAAAAAGTTCTTTTTACAGTTTCATAATGCTCTTATATATATACTTTTGGGTGCATCATTTGTTACTGCGATGCTTAATGAGTGGATAGATAGTGGAGTTATCTTTGGAGTTGTGATTATAAATGTAATCATAGGTTATGTACAAGAGATAAAGGCACAAGAGGCGATAGAGTCTCTCAAAAAAATGATGAACACTGAAGCTGTTGTCGTTAGAGATGGTAAAAAGATAAGTATCTCCTCTGTAGATTTAGTTCCAGGAGATATAGTTCTACTTGAGTCTGGCTCAAAAGTACCAGCAGATACGAGGCTTATTGATTCCAAAGATCTCAAAGTTGATGAATCGATGCTTACAGGAGAGTCTGTTAGTGCACTTAAAAATACAGTTACACTAGATCAAGACATTACACTTAACGATAGAGATAATATGATTTACTCTGGAACTTTTGTAACCTATGGTAGAGCAAAGGGAGTAGTTGTAGCAACTGCAGAACATACAGAACTTGGAAAAATAGCGCACCTTATAGAAGAGACTACTTCTATGGATACACCTTTGACTAAAAAAATATCAGCATTCTCTAAACTATTACTCTATGTAATTTTAGTTCTCGCTGCGTTTACCTTTGCTGTTGGGATACTACGAGAAAACAGCGCAGTAGAGACTTTTATGGCTTCTGTTGCTTTAGCTGTTGGTGCTATTCCAGAAGGACTACCTGCTGCTGTTACTATTACTCTTGCTATAGGTGTGAGTCGTATGGCTAAGAAAAACGCAATCATCAGAAAACTACCGGCTGTTGAGACACTTGGAAGCGTTACAACTATCTGTTCTGATAAGACGGGAACACTGACTCAAAACAAGATGAGTGTAACTGATATCTTTTGTGGAGGCAAAACATATACGGTATCTGGAGATGGATATAAGCCGGAGGGAAAATTTTTTAAAGATGCTGAGGAGGTAGAGTTTTTAGATGATTCACTAAAGGAGATACTTAGAGTCGGTTATCTTTGTAATGAGTCGTATCTCTTAGAAAAAGATGGACATTATACGATTAATGGTGACCCAACTGAGGGAGCATTAGTTGTTAGTGCACTTAAAGCTGGATGTAGTGAACATATCTTAAATACCACATTCCCTAGACTGGACCTACTTCCATTTGAATCAGATAGACAGTATATGGCTACTATCAACAAAGATGTATCAAATAAGCAAAACATCTTATATCTTAAAGGTTCGATAGAGAAGACTTTGGCAATTTGTGATTTTGAACAAGTGGATGGTGAACTCAAAGAGATAGAGAGAGATAAAATACTTCATCAAGTAGAGCTATTTGCAGCAAAAGGTCTACGTGTATTAGCTGTTGCTAAAAAAAATGTTGACGGAGAGAAAATAGATGACAGACTACTTGATAATAGATTTATATTTTTAGGTCTACAGGCTATGATGGATCCGCCTCGTATAGAAGCAATAGAGGCTGTAAAAGAGTCCATAGGTGCAGGAATTAAAATCATAATGATTACAGGAGATCACGCTTTAACAGCTTTCTCAATCGCTAAAATGATGTCTATTATTCCCAAAGAGACAAAGTTTGAAGGCTCAGTAATTAGTGGAAGTGAACTCTTTAAACTTACAGATGAGGAGTTAATTGCAAAGGTCTCACAGGTAAGAGTGTTTGCAAGGGTTGAGCCTGAACAGAAACTTCGTATAGTAGATGCTCTTCAGGTTAGAGGTGAGATAGTTGCAATGACAGGAGACGGTGTGAATGATGCTCCTGCACTCAAGCAGGCTGATATCGGGATTTCTATGGGTGTTGGTGGTACTGAGGTTGCAAAAGAGGCATCAGATATGATTCTAAGTGATGATAACTTTAGCTCGATTGCACATGCAGTAAAAGAGGGTAGAAATGTCTTTGATAACTTAATCAAATTTATCACATGGACACTTCCTACAAACCTTGGTGAAGGACTTGTTATACTCTTTGCTATTATGCTTGGGCTTACTCTTCCTATTCTTCCTGTACAGATACTGTGGATAAATATGTCTACTGCAATTTTCTTAGGGTTAATGCTTGTTTTTGAGCCTAAAGAGAGTGACATTATGCAGCGACAACCACGAAACCCAAAAGCACCGATACTAAACAGAAGTATGATTATCCAGATGCTTGTTGTCGGGTGTTATATGCTTGTTGCATCATATACTATGTTTAACTATACTCTCTCTTTAGGGCATACTGTAGAGTACGCAAG
>JANTGV010000118.1 GCA_024762745.1 Sulfurimonas sp.
AAAAAAGAGACTAAAAGTAATAAAATTTTACTGCTACCCTTCTTAATTAAGGTGGCAGTATAAAACTACATCTTCAATAAAACTAAACATACAATATTTCCAAAGATTTTTTATGTTAAACTTCCAAAAAATGATATAAGGCAAAACAATATTAGTTCATATCTGCTGTAGTGTTGATTCACACTTTTTCTTAGAAAAATTACAAAAAGACTTTCCAGATGAAAAACTCACAGGCTTTTTCTATGACCCAAATATCCACCCTTACTCTGAGTACCAACTGCGTTTACTTGATGTTGAGCGTTCATGTAAAAAATTAGGCATTGAACTTCTTGAAGGTGAGTATGACTATGAAAACTGGTTAAATGCAGTAAAAGGATTGGAAAAAGAGCCTGAAAAAGGTGCTCGTTGCGAAGTCTGTTTTGACAAGCGTTTTATAACCAGTGCGAAAAAAGCACTTGAAGTTGGTGAAGACAAAATAACTACAACACTTCTTGTCAGTCCACTAAAATCTCAAGAACAACTCAAACGTGTTGGTGATGATTTTCATCAAAAGCATGGTGTTGAGTTTATAGCAGTTGATTATCGTTCAGGTGGTGGCACACAAGATCAGTCTCGTGTGACAAAAGAGGAGCAACTCTATCGTCAAGATTATTGTGGCTGTATCTATGGTCTTACAATGCAAAGAGAACAACAGGACAAACTTATGGATGAGATGTTCTCCCCTATATCAAACGCAATGCTTCCAGCTTCGATTGAAGAACGTTTGGAGATGTATAAAAAACGCAATAAACTAGAGGACGAAGGTGTTCAATACAAAATCATTAAACAGAAGTTTTTAAACTACCGTCAGTTTAATTTCAAAGTAACAGAGGGTAAGAAAACTCCGCTTAATGCTTATGCTCTCTCCTATTCAACGCTTCCACGAAAAAGAGCCCAAGGTCGTATCGAGTATGAGGATAGAAATATTCACTATTTCAACCGTGAGGAGATAAAGTTTATCACTTTAGAGCAATTTAACTTTCTCGCTAAAACGCAATATAAAAGTATGAATGAACTCATTTTTAACCCACCTAATTTTGATGAAGAGTTAGAAATAAGGACTCAAATTTCACAATCACACTACGATTTGACACCTATAATAGTTCTCGATGCTATCAGTGATAAGAAGCTAACAGTTGAATTACAAGCAAAGACTTACGAAGACACGAAAGAAAAACTAATCATTATATAATCAAACTTTAGGTAAAATATCCAAAATTATTTACAAGGCTTTTTACTTATGATTATGGATGTTGTTGAAATTCAGGAGATTATACCTCACCGTTACCCTTTTTTACTCGTTGACAGAATTACAGAGATTATTAAAAACGAGAGTTTAATCGGTTATAAAAATGTAAGTATCTCTGAACCAGTTTTTCAGGGACACTTCCCTGGTCATCCAATATACCCTGGCGTTATGATTTTGGAAGGAATGGCACAAGCTGGTGGAATTCTTGCCTTCCAAAGTATGGAAATGACTAAAGAAGAAGCAGCACAAAAAGTTGTTTATTTCATGAGCATTGATAAGGCTAAGTTCAGAGCACCGGTTAAACCAGGTGACAAGCTAGAGTACCGTATCAGTGTTATTAAAAACAAAGGTTCTATCTGGATGCTTAAGGGTGAAGCTTTTGTTGATGATAAAATAGTATCTGAAGCTGAATTAAAAGCTATGATAGTTGACAAGTAAGAGCGATAGTATATGAGTAATATATCACATTTAGCTGTTATTGAAGATGGCGCTGTTATTGGTGAAAATGTTGAAATTGGGCCATTTTGTTTCATATCTTCTGAAGCTACAATTGGTGATGGAACTACGATAGCGCAGAGTGCCTGCGTTTATGGAAAGACAACTATAGGCAAGAACAATAGAATCTTTTCACACGCTGTTATCGGCTCTATTCCACAAGATTTAAAGTTCAATGGTGAAGATGTTGAGCTTATAATTGGTGACAACAACACTATTAGAGAATTCACACTTTTCAACCCAGGAACTAAAGGTGGTGGTGGGAAAACTATCATCGGTAACCATAACCTTTTCATGGGTTATGTTCATTTAGGTCATGATGTTATTATTGGTAACCACTGTATCTTGGCAAACGCAGCTACACTTGCCGGGCATGTTGAGATGGGTGATTATGTCGTTATTGGCGGAATGACACCTATTCATCAGTTTGTACATATCGGTGATTATGCAATGGTTGGTGGAGCAAGTGCACTTGCACAGGATGTGCCACCATTTTGTATGGCAGAGGGTAATCGTGCAAGTTTACGAGGCCTAAATCTTACAGGACTCAGACGTAACTTGGAACGTGATGATATTAATGCTCTTAAATCTGCCTATAGAGAACTGTTCGAGAGTGGTAAAGCTCTCAAAGACACTGCAAGTGAGCTGCTTGAGAGTACAGAGAGTCACTATGTAACTGACTTATGTAATTTTGTAATAAAAACTAAACGCGGTATTCCGTTTGAGAGGAAAAATATATGATACATAGACACTGTAGCTTCTGTGATGCACAAGAAAGCGATGAAAATCCACTAATTGCCGGTAATGGCGTTTACATATGTAAGAACTGTGTAGTCAGTGCCTATAAAATAATGTTTGGTGATGAACAAGAAGCCTCTTCTACTCAAAATGAAGAACTTTTAGAAGCTGTAAATAACCTTATGACACCAAAAGAGTTAGACAACTTCTTAGGCGACTATATAATTGGTCAAGAGAGAGCTAGAAAACTTTTAAGTGTTGCCGTTTACAACCACTATAAAAGAATCTTCAAAAGTAAAAATATTGAAGATGATGAGACTGAAATTACAAAATCAAATGTTTTACTCATAGGGCCAACAGGCTCAGGTAAAACTTTAATGGCTCAAACAATCGCTAGAGTTTTAAATGTACCAATTGCTATCGCGGATGCTACAAGTCTAACAGAAGCAGGTTACGTTGGAGAAGATGTTGAAAACATCTTAACGAAACTGCTTCAAGCTGCCGATGGTGACATCGAAAGAGCACAGCAAGGTATTGTTTTTATTGATGAAGTAGATAAGGTCTCTCGAATGAGTGAAAACCGCTCTATTACTCGTGATGTTTCAGGTGAAGGTGTACAACAGGCACTTCTTAAAATAGTTGAGGGTTCAGCTGTAAACATTCCACCAAAAGGTGGTCGTAAACATCCAAATCAAGAGTTTACAACTATCGATACAACAAATATTCTTTTTATTTGTGGTGGTGCTTTTGATGGTTTAGAAGAGATTTTAAAACGCAAACAGGGTGAAAATGTTTTAGGTTTTGGACATGAGAAAAAGACAAAAGATGAGAAAAAACCGACTTTTGACATGGTGGAACCCGATGATTTAGTATCTTTTGGTCTAATCCCAGAGCTCGTTGGACGTCTTCCTATCATCGCATCACTCCAAGAGATTAGTGAAGATGATATGGTACGTATTTTAACTGAACCAAAAAACTCACTAATTAAGCAGTATAAAAAGCTCTTCTCGATTGATGATGTCGAATTAAATTTCGAGGAAGATGCACTCAAAGCCATAGCAGCCAAGTCTATCAAGAGAAAAACTGGTGCTCGTGGGCTTCGTGCTATACTTGAAGAGAATATGATAGATATTATGTATGAACTTCCAGAATATGCTGGCTATGAAGTACTAATAACCAAAGAGGTTATTGAAGATGGTGAAACACCGGTATATATTAAAAAATCTACAGAAAAAACAGCATAAGGCGGCAGAATGATATTTAACAAAATAGTAGGACTTTTTTCAAATGATCTCTCAATCGACCTAGGAACTGCAAATACAATTGTTATTGCTAAAGGGCGTGGAATCATAATCAATGAGCCTTCGGTTGTTGCAGTAAAAACAGAAAAGTATGGTCAACAGAGAGTACTTGCAGTTGGACACGATGCAAAAGAGATGGTTGGTAAAACTCCGGGTAACATCAAAGCCATTCGTCCCATGCGTGATGGTGTAATTGCTGACTTTGATATGACTGAAAAGATGATTAGAAAGTTTATTGAAAAAGCTCACGGTCGTAGCTCTTTAATCTCTCCTCGTATAATCATCTGTGTGCCTTACGGTCTGACTCAGGTTGAACGTAAAGCTGTTCGTGAATCAGCTCTTAGTGCCGGTGCCCGTGAAGTTTTTCTTATAGAAGAGCCTATGGCAGCAGCTATTGGTGCTGGTGTTGATATTCGTGAACCACAAGGTAACCTCGTTGTTGATATCGGTGGTGGTACAACTGAAATAGGTGTTGTCTCACTTGGTGGTCTCGTCCTTTCAAAGTCAATTCGTACTGCGGGTGACAAAATTGACCAAGGTATAGTCAACTACATCAGAAAAAAGTATAATCTCCTTGTTGGTGAAAGAGTTGCTGAAGAGATTAAAATCAATATAGGTACTGCTGTTACACTTGATAATGAACTCAATATGGTTGTAAATGGTCGTGACCAGGTTGAAGGACTTCTAAGTTCAGTTGAACTTACAAGTGAAGATGCAAGAGAAGCCATGAAAGAGCCCCTTAAGGAGATAGCTGAAGCCCTGCGTGATGTACTAGAACAGATGCCACCAGACTTAGCTGGAGATATTGTAAATCATGGTATTATCTTAACTGGTGGTGGAGCACTTATCCGTCAATTAGACAAATACCTCTCAGATATCGTTAAAATTCCTGTTTTTGTTGCTGATGAACCACTTTTAGCAGTTGCACGCGGAACAGGTCGTGCACTAGAAGAGATAGACCTACTACAAGAACTTTTTGAGAATGAATAAACAGTTATTAGGTTTATTCTCAATCCTAATCGCACTCTTTGTGGGTGCATTCTACTATTCAAACACTCTCCAGTCACCACTTAT
>JANTGV010000119.1 GCA_024762745.1 Sulfurimonas sp.
CCGACATTAACTTAGAAGGTTTTGAGTGCCGGTGGCGTGATATTTATATCTCTAATAAATTTGCGCTCTCTATTATTGTAGAAATTAAGCCCTCATCAGCGCTATCGTATGCGTCTATTTTAGAGCATATTGACACCATTTTTTCAACACAACGTAGTGTCATAATTGCACAAATGTTGCATTTGGACTTTTCAAAAGAGCAGTTACAAGCCGAGGCACAAATTAAAAAAAAGAGCTGGGTCTCGCACCTGTTTGAGAATGTTTTAGGGGCGCTACTCATTTACTTCAAAATGCGCCTACAAAATGTGGATTGGGGAAGGTATAAAGATGACGTTTCGGCTGCCAATGACAGTGAAAAGTTTGATAATGCTTTAAAGTTAGTCATTGCGGCAGACGCACGTGCCATTAAACGTTTTGAGCACTTCTTGCGTGAGCATAAAACGGAGCTGTTTTATGGCATGCACCAAAGCGACCGCGCCATTATGACCTGCTTGGTGTATGAGCGCAATGGAGCTCAGGTTCATTTTGTGGATAGCGCTGATGGCGGTTACGCCATGGCTGCAAAGATGCTTAAAGCGCAGAAGCGAAAAGTGAAGTGAAAAATAGATATCTAGTATGATTGTAATGTTGGTGTTAATTTAAAATTAATGTGCAAAAAGTGGGCGACACACTTTAGAATATTCGTTTTTTGAATACGTCAACTGAAAGTATCACTGTTGCAATAAGGCTTTAAAAGTGTTTACACAAGCGGGTGAGATTACTCCTTTAAAAGTGTTTGTTTTAGAGAAAATCCCATACTAATTTTTTAAATAGTTTACCTTTAGCTTCAATTGCTGTTGTAGAAATAAAAAGTTCATAGATAAATAATATGATGTCTAAAAAAATAACCCTATTGAACAGGCACTAGGATACTTAAATAGAATTAGAGATGGAAAAGTAATAACTTCACAAGGACAATCTATTCCAAACGCTGATAAATTACCCATGTTTTGTTATATACTTATAGACCTTCCCTATTTACTCATACATTGCTGTAAGATGGCAAATTTTATACCAACTTTTGATGGTATGGAATATTTTAGATTTAACAAAGAATTTGAAACATATATTGAAGTTATTTTATTTGATAAGCTTGCTCTAACTGCTAAGGAAAGAAATAGAGCAATTTTGATAAATTGGGGTTGCCTACATCATGATTATAGACTTAATAGGATGGAATAATGTCGTTAACTTTTTATAGAAAACCTAGAGGATATAGGGTGCCAGAAACTGGTGAGTCGACAGGATATTTAGTTGTAGATAATTGGAATGATTTTAGTTATAGAACTTTGTATCAAATAACCCTTTTTGATGATACAGGTATAAAGCATGATTTAGGATATATTAAAATAGCTAATTTTGGGCAAACAACCGAAGAGAGGATAGAATTGCCAGATGAATTTGAAAGTTTAGATGACAGGTTTTTTTCTTTAGGTCAAAGTGTGGAGTATTATCAAACTGTTCAAAGCTTAAATTCAGATTTGAAATGGATATTTTTAGCAAGTTTGAGAGATATTATTGTTGATGAAAAACTACAAGAAAGAGCATTATTAGAAGAAGTTACGACAACATCCTTACTAAGAGATACCAGTATGGTTACATTAAAAGGACAATATAAAAGAATATTAAATGGCAATGCAGTTTTAACCCCATATAATTTTTCTTATCATACTAAACAAACTACTAAAGAAGCAGGATACGAACTTTCATTCAAAGTTACACCAGAATCTACTCCACCAACTAATGTTCATGTATTAATAGGTAGAAATGGTGTTGGTAAAACACACTTGCTGAATAATATGATTCAGAGTTTTATACATCCTGATAATACAATAGGAGAGTTTTTAATAGTTCAAGATGAGTGGGGAGATTCTGAAGAGTTTTTTTCACGAGTAGTGTCTGTGTCTTATAGTGCATTTGATCCCTTTAAACCTTATTTAGAATCGGATTACCCTAATTATTCATATATTGGTTTAAAAAAGTTAGAAAAAAATATAACCCTTAAAAATGACCAAGAATTAGCCCAAGAATTTGCAAAAAGTATTCTTGATGATATGAATCCATCTAAACGAAAAAAATGGATTAATGCAGTTAAAAGCTTGGAATCAGATCCTCTTTTTGCTAGAGTTAATATTACTCAAATATTAGATAATTCATTAAACAGAAAATCAATCATAAAGTTATTTAATAAATTGAGTTCAGGGCATTCAATTATACTATTAACCATAACTAAGTTAGTAGAAAAAATTGAAGAAAAGACACTTGTGCTCTTGGATGAACCTGAAGCACATTTACATCCACCACTTCAGTCGGCATTTATTAGGGCGCTTTCGGACTTGTTAATAAATAGAAATGCTGTTGCATTTATAGCAACACATTCACCTGTTATAGTGCAAGAAGTTCCTAAGAGCTGTGTATGGAAGTTGAGCAGATTCGGGCTTGAAGCAAATGCTGAACGATTTAATGATGAAACTTTTGGTGAAACAATAGGTAAAATAACTCGTGAAGTTTTTGATTTAGAAGTTAATGAATCTGGATTTTATAAATTACTTAGTGATGATGTAAATAGTGGTCAAACTTATGAACAAATTGTGAATCAATATAAGGATCAATTAGGTTTTGAGGCTAAATTACTTTTAAGAGCACTGTTGCCAAAAGAATCTCGGAAATAGTTTGATGAGAGTGATTCCAAAGCCAAGTATTACACCTATTCGAGCATACGTGTCCTGTTATTTAAGCTTTCGTAGAATTACAAGGCAAAATCAATTTAGAGCTATTGCAGGATTTATAAATACAAAATCTATACAGTATGATAAAGATGCTACACGTACAACTCTATATACGTATTCTTCACATATCAATGTGCATGGATGTATTAAGAAAGATGATATGAAAGTTTTATATGAACAAAATATGGTCCAAAATGAAAGAGGGCAAAAAGTTTATAATAAATTATTGTCCTTAGCTCCATTGGGTAGATGCCCATTTTGTGGACTGGGCAGTGTCTCGACTTTAGATCACTATCTTCCAAAATCTCAGTTTCCAACATTTTCAGTATTACCATATAATTTAGTCGCAAGTTGTAAAGATTGTAATACTGGTAAACTAGCTAGTTATGCAACGAAACAAAATGCACAGACATTACATCCTTATTATGACGACTTCACGAGCGACCAGTGGTTGTTTGCAAGAGTATTACAACCATTAGCAATTGAGTTTTATGTGCAACCACCACAAGCTTGGAATCAATTGGACAAAGATAGAGTGAAATCACATTTTGACAATTATCAGTTATATAATAGATTTAAAGTTGAAGCAGTAAATGCTTTAGCTGATTTAAGAGAGGAGTTTCTTTTATTTAATAGCAGTACAATTGAAATTCAACAAGAACTTCAGAAAAAAGCAATAGTTTATGAAGTTAGACATAAAAACTCTTGGGAAACAGCAATGTATCAAGCTCTATATCAAGACCAATGGTATTGTAATGGAGGATATGCATAATGACTAAATTTATAAAAGAAAAAATAGAAGTAGACTTGATAGAGTTACCTGAAGAACAAGGGTGTCAATTATGAACATCTACACTCCACCATACAAAATAACCTCAAAAATTCTTAAACTATCAACACAGATTAGTGAGGAACTCGCAAAACTCCAATATACAAGCAGTGCAAAAGTAAACCCAATGCTAAGGAAGAAAAATCGTATAAAAACCATAGCAGGTACTTTAGAGATAGAGGGGAACTTTATTGGCGTTGAGAAAATCACTTCCATCATTGAAGGGAAAAGAGTTTTAGGAACCGTTAAAGAGCTTGCAGAGGTGCAAGGAGCTATAAAAGCTTATGAGAATCTAGAATCATATAGGTACGATGAATTAGATGACTTACTACTAGCGCATAAAATTTTAATGGATGAGATTTTAACAACTGCTGGAAGTTTCAGAAGTGTCAATGTAAAGGTGGGTGAGCATATAGCACCACAGCCTAGTATGGTAAGTGATTTGATGTCACGACTCTTTTTATGGCTTAATAAGAGTGATGAGCATATGCTTCTGAAGTCTTGCATCTTTCACTATGAGTTTGAGTTTATACATCCATTTTCAGATGGAAACGGTAGAGCTGGAAGACTTTGGCAAAGTGTTATTTTGAACAGCTACAATTCTCTATTTTCACTCTTTCCCATTGAGAGTATCGTAAGAGATCATCAAGAAGAGTACTATAAAGCTATAGAAGAGTCTACACAAGAGGGTGAGAGTACAATATTTATAGAGTTTATGTTAAAGATGATTTGGCAGTCTATGCAAAGTATGCACAATGAGAATGTCCCTAAAAATGTCCTAAAAAATGTCCCTATAAAAAGAGTTGATAAAATTATTGAAATTATCACTAAAAACAGAGATATAACCATAGCACAGTTAGCCAGTTTATTGGGTGTAACAGATAAAACAATAAAAAGAGATATAGTGAAGCTAAAAGAACAACATAGACTTACAAGAGTCGGGAGTGTAAAATCTGGTCACTGGGAGATTGTTGAAGAGTAAGTTTACATAGTAGAAACTTGAGTCAGTATTTATAGAATGACTTGGAGATGTGGGAATAATAATTAATTTGATATATTTCATAAATTAGGTAAAACGAAAAGAAAGGGCAGAGTTTAAATTTTAGACTCAGACAATACAGTAAAATAGGAGATGTGTGTTGAAGATAAGGGTCTATTACGAAGACACCGATGTCGGTGGTGTTGTCTACTACGCCAACTATTTAAAATTTTGTGAACGTGCGCGTAGCGAGCCTTTTTTTAGTGCCAATTCTTCCC
>JANTGV010000120.1 GCA_024762745.1 Sulfurimonas sp.
AAAGATAAACCCGCCATGAATAAGGCCTACATTATCAGCGACCATATCAGCAGTAGTCGTCAGTCGAACTTCAACATATCCTTCTTGAAGCTTCACAACTTCACCACTTAGATTTTGATTAATCTCTTCATGGGTCTTAATAACTGTCGGTTCCTCTTCATCTCTGTAATCATCTAACTCTAACTCATCATCATTTATTGTATTTTCTGCCATTACTTTTTATCCTTTATTAATCTCACGTAAACTCTTGCTGGTGCGGGGTACCCTTCAACGGTTTTTGAACTATCATCTGGGTCTAAAAAATCTTCTAAAGACTGACCCTCTATCCACTCAGTTTTTCTCTGTTCATCAGACTCAGTCACTGAAGTCTCTAAAACTTCAAACTTATTAAACCCTGCTCGTAAACACCAGTTCTTCAGAGCACCTATAGTAGGTACAAAATAGATATTTGGTATCTTAGAGTATGAAGACTCAGGGCACAGACACATCTCACCCTCACCCTCTATATAAAAAGTATCAAGAATTACCTCGCCCTTTTTATCCAGTCCCTTAAAAAGAGATTTTAACATCGCTACCGGGTCGCTTCTGTGGTAGAGTACACCTAGACAGAAGATAGTATCAAACTTCTCTTCATAAAACTCTAAATGCTCCACACCTAAAAGCTCATAGACGATATCGCTTTTGACAAAATGGTTTATAAAATCAAACTGCGTTTTATACAGAGGTGAAGGGTCAAAACCTACTAAAGATTTTGGCTCATCCTCCTGCATACGAAAGAGATAGTAACCATTATTACAACCTATATCGGCTACTCTCTTATCTTTTAAACTAAAATGAGGGCGTAAAAGATTATATTTTATATTGCTTCGCCACTCTGTGTCTATATACGTTTCTCCTATTTCGAAAGGACCCTTTCTCCATGGCATCATCAGTTTTGCAGTCTCTAAAATTTTCTTATCATCTAGGTTACCGTTTATTTTTACAACATCTCCAAGCTCAACATTACATTGTATATCTTCTAGTTTTTCTAAAGCCTGACGAAGTGGAAGTATATTTTTCCAAGTCATCCACTTTTCTCTGTCTCTACGTAAATTTTCTAAGTTCATTTTATTCTTTATCTAGCTAAATTTTTATATAATTGTATCAAAATAACCTATAGGATACTATATTGAGATTAGAGAAAAAAGCCACCGTAGTTTCAACCTCAGTTGCAGGACTGCTAGTTGTTATGAAAATGACTGTTGGTGTTTTAAGCGGTTCTATAGCAGTTTTAGCATCTGCTATAGATAGCTTTCTAGACCTCACGGTATCTCTTTTTAACTACTTCGCACTTCATAATGCAGAAAAAAACCCTGATGAACAGTTTCACTATGGCAGGAGTAAAATTGAACCTCTTGCTGCAGTTATTGAAGGTACTGTTGTTTCTCTGTCAGCTCTATTTATTCTCTATGAAGCACTCGTCAAAATAGCCCATCCAAGAGAGATGGCACATATGAGTGAAAGTATCGCAGTAATGATAGCCTCATTTATTATCACTGCAGCTCTTGTTATCTTTTTAAACCGTGTTGCGAAAAAAACAGGAAACATGGTTATCAAAGCCGATGCACTTCACTATAAAACTGACCTCTTCTCAAACGGGGCAGTTCTCATGGCTCTGGTTCTTATCTCTTACACAGCGGAGCAGTTAATAGACCCTATTTTAGGTATTGCAATTGCTATCTATATGATCTATTCAGCCATTCCTATAATTAAAGAGGGAGTTTTAATGCTTCTTGATGCTGCACTTCCTGAAGAAGATGTTCAAAAGATTGTAGATATTATAGAGAGCGAACCTGTTATTACAGCACACCACAATCTACAGACGAGAGAGTCTGGGTCTCATGTATTTATCTCGGTACATGCTGTTTTTAATGTAAGTATCTCTCTCTATGACGCTCATTTGATTTCCGATAATATTGAAGCTAAAATAAAAGCACTGTTTGAGGATAAGAAGACCCATATTCTTATCCACATGGATCCCTATGACGATTCAGATATAAATGATGATGAAGAGGAGTGGTAAAATCTACTTTTTCTTTTTGATCTTTTTTGCTTTAAACTCTTTAGAGGCAATGTTTTCTAAAAAAACAGTCGCATAAGAGCCCTTTGGAAGCGTAAAAGAGACATTCATTATATCAAAACCTTTTTTATAGTTAAACTCTAAATCTTTTGGAAATACAATAGCCTCACGTCTAAGACCCTTCTCATATAAAAACTCATCATCATATTTTGCTTCTATTTCACCTGCAGTCCCACGTGAACGGTAAACACCACGACCGCAAAGAAGACCTGTTGGCACAACTTTTTTCGCTTCAAAATCTTTTTGTTGTGGCTGTTTTGGAGTGAAAAGTTTTCCATCATTAGTGATATAGAGGTCACCTTCAAGAAGCATAAATTTTCCACCATTTTGCTCTCGGCTCATTATGACTCTCTCAGCAAGCCACTCATTAAAATAAACACTTTGGTAGACTGAGATAAGAAACTTTTTAAGCTTTGCATCTTCTATATGCAAGTCACCGGCAATCATCTCTTTTGCTTGTTCTATTGAGTCTTCATCACGACCAAAACGCTGATAACCAAAATAATTCGGTAGTCCATTTTTCTCAGATTTTCTCCCTAATTTTTCTATTTGACCGGCTTCAATTTGATTCACTTCAAAAAGATTAATACTAAAACGATTTCCCACTAAGTCACCCATTCGTATAGAGTGTGTATGTCTCGTTGATTTTAGTATTTTAATTTGAGGGTGTTTAAACTTCTGGAGTTCCTTCTCAAATCTTGCCTCTACAGAAATATACTGAGTTGTAGTGGCATGTTTGTCTTTTAAACCTGCATAACCTATCTTCTCTGCGTTTATGTTCAAATACGTTGCAAACGCAGCTATCATGTCCCAAGTAGTCATCTCCACTTTTTTAACATGTAAAATAGTGTAATTCCCGTTACCTTTAAACTTTATGCCGATTTCATCAACTATGAAATCATCTTTGTTCTGTTCAAATTTAAAGTGTATCGGTTCTCTATCTTCTAGGTACTCTCTCTTCATTATCTCTCTTTTATAGTTGCAATAACTTTAGCTCTTTTGAAGCAATAGCTATATCTGCGTTTATCGCTTTTTTCAACTCATCTATAGAATCAAATTTTTCATTATTTCTAATAAAAGAAACAAAACTAATGGCTGCGTTTTTTTCACAAACAACCTTACCATCAAGTATATGTGACTCTATAGCAAAATTTCCATCTGTAGTTACACGATGACCTACAAATGAAACAGATGGATGATAGTGCTCTTCATCGTCTATGCGGGTTAGTGTCACATACACACCCTCTTTTGGAGTTAGAAATCTACAAGACTCTATGTTAATAGTAGCTACTAATTCTTTAGCACCTATACCCTGACCTTTTACTTTTTCACCTCGTATGGTGTAGTTATGACCTAAAAAGTTGTTTGCACCTTTTATATCACCTATTTGAAGTTTTGCTCTGATTTTATGAGAGTGTATTGAGTCGCCATCATGCGTCACCTCATCAACCACTACAACTTCTCCATCAAAAAGAGTGTTCAGATCATTAAAAGAGTACTTTCTATCTTTTCCAAAGTGAAAGTCATACCCCACCACAATTTTAGAGAGTTTTGGAAATTTTTCTTTTAAAAAGCTTATAAATCCCTCACCATCTAAATGACGAATCGAATCTAAGTCTATGTAGAAAATAGGATATTTAGTAAAGTTTTCACGCTCTGTTTTTGGCGTGAGATTAGCATACCCTGTCTCTATAACAACAACAGTTCCATCCGCTCCTAGTTTTGAAAAAAGTTCCTGATGCCCTAAATGCATCCCATCAAAACCACCAATTGCTATTGCAGTGCTATTTTTTATAGTAGTAGCAGTATTCAAGATTCCCCTCTTTTCCAGTTAACTTAGAAGGAGATTTTACCATCAACTTCCATCCTTTTAGCTTACAGGCACCTTCAAATCGCATCATTGCGTTTGCTATCGCTTTTTTATCAAGAACTACACCGTTGTTATCGCGTTTTGCCTCACGCCCTACTTCAAACTGCGGTTTAAAGAGTAAAATTATGTCTTTTGTAGCAAGTCTCTCTACATCATCAAGTATATTGAGTAGTGAGATAAACGCAACGTCACTTACTACCAAATCAAAAGCTTTATCGCTCTGAAACTCTCTTATATCACACGACTCATAAGAGTAAACGCGGTTATCATTTTTGAGACTTTTATGAAGTTGCTCTTTTCCAACATCTACTGCACTTACTTCTTGAACACCATTTTCTAAAAGTACCTGTGTAAATCCACCAGTAGATGAGCCAATATCTAAAGCTACACTACCCTTTATATTAAGGGAGAGCTCTTCTAAAAATAATGCCAGTTTATTTGCTGAACGTGAGACATACTGTTTATGCTCCTCAACTCTTACTCTGTCTTCTTGAGCATCAACTTTAAACGCAGGCTTTTTTACCACCACTGCGTTTACACTCACTAAACCATCTTTTATAATATTCTGTGCCTTTGTCCTGCTCTCAACAATCTTTTCATCAACTAAGTAGTTATCTAATCTCGTCAAATATTTTGCCTTACATAAATATGTGAAAGTTTACTATAGTGTTGTTGAAACTCTCTTATCGTCATTTTCTCTAGAACTAAGTTTGATAACTTCTTTTAAAATTAGCACATTATTTATTCAATCCATCAATTTATTAAAAAATAATCTTAAATGTTGTTTTTGATATAATGTGTCTGAATAAATAATTATCTAGTGGTGGAACATGGGAAACATAAGCATATTTAAAATCATTTTTTC
>JANTGV010000121.1 GCA_024762745.1 Sulfurimonas sp.
CCCTACTTCTGGCTGATACAATGTCTCATCTTTGGTTAAATCAAAAACGACTGGCATTAACTTGATTTTACGAAATGGAGTAATAACTAGAAAAAAAGTTTTTTTCTTAATAACTGTGTCAATTTTAAAAAAATTATTTTGTAGTTTTTTCAAACTCTTTGTTGGCTTTTTAGAAAAGGCACAAACTATTTTTGTAGTTATCTCAAAGTCATCTTTTATCTCTTGACAGACAAAATTATTTTCGTCATTTATATGAAGTATTGAGAATTTTTGGTGATTCTCTACTGCACTATTTATAGAAATTTCTAGCGCAAAAAGAGAGTTAGTTAAAAGAAGTAAGAGCATCCATTTAAACAAATCCTCTTCTCCTTTTTAATAGTTTATTATTTAATATCCGCTGTTATATACAAACGCAGTAACAAACTCAAGTATTGGGTTTAATGCTACAAAAGCAAATATAGTTCCCACTGCTGCAAAACCTATAATTGATTTTAGTGCAAGGGTAGCATTTGTAACATAAACATGACCGTCATTTCCAACTACAGGCTCTTTCATATACATATAAACAATTAGTTTTAAATAGTAGTAACCAGCTATTGCAGAGTTCAACGCCATAATGAGTGCTAGTATAGTATAACCACTTGTCACAGCTGAACTAATCATATAGAGTTTACCCCAGAAGAGTGCAAACGGTGGTATACCTGCAAGACTTAGCATAAAAAGACCCATAATTACAGCTGCAACCGGAGCTGTTTTAATCATACCTGCGAACTTATCATAACTATGATCACTAGCTTGATGCTCTGGTAGATGTTTCTGGCGGGACATCCATAACATAGAGAATGAACCAAGGTTAGTAAAACTAAAGAGTATCCAGTATAAGAAAAGTGCACTGTTTGATTGTGTAGTGCCTATTAAAATAGCGGCCATAACAAAACCGGCGTGAGATATAGAGCTATATGCAAGCATACGTTTTACATCAGTTTGAACAAGTGCCCATATATTTGCCGCAGTCATTGTAACTACTACAAAGATATATAAAACTACTTCTAGCCAAACAACTCCACTATGAATAAGGAATTCAAAAAGTCTCATAGCAACAATAAACGCAGCTATTTTTGGAACAATCGACATATAACCTGCCATTGCTGCACTTGAACCTTCATAAACATCTGGTGCCCATGTATGGAATGGTACGATTGAGAGTTTAAATCCAAATGATGCTAGCATAAATACAACACCAACTAAAACAAAACCGATATCTGCATAGTTGTTAGCAGCTAAGACTGTAGCAATCTGATTGATTTCAACTGAACCTGACAGTGCATAAAAGACCATTGCACCAAAAGAGTAAAAACCTGCAGCTAGAGCACCCATTGTAAAGTACTTAACAGCAGCTTCAAATGCTTTGTCACGGTTATGCATAGCGATTAAAGTGTAAAGTGCTAAAGATGCAGTCTCAAGTCCTACAAAGATAAGGATTAAGTTATCTGTTGCAACCATAAACTGGAATCCAGAAATCATAAATAAGAATAGTGCAAAGAACTCAGGATATGAAAACTCATGAAAACGATCATGTGAAAGCGCTAAAGGAATAAAAAGAATAGAAGCACCTACAATTATAAATTGTGAAATAATCGCCAAACCATCTATAAGCATTACATCAAAAACACCCATTACCGTACCATCTGCACTAAACACAGCTGCAGAATCAATCAAGGCACCAAAATCAATGAGTAAGAAAAGTACACTTAGTGCAACATACAGTGTCTTATCTAGACCACTCTTGAACATGTCAACAATTAATATTAACAGTGCACCAACTATTGGAATAAGCATTGGTGCTAGAGTCATCAGATTTAATGACTCTAAAGAAACGTTTACTGGCTCTAACATTAGTGTGCCTCCTCTATAGAAGTTCTAGTAATTTCTATACCTTCAACAAGGTTAGGAATTCTAGATTTAGCTTCTTCTGTAATTGACTTATCGTGCATTAACTGTACGATTGACTCAACGGAATTGTTAATCGGCTCTAAAACCGGTTTTGGATAAACACCTAACCAAATTGTGATTATAGAGAGTGGAATTAATGCAATCAACTCTTTTTTATTTACATCTGGAAGATTTTTATTCTCATCTTTTGTAACATCACCAAAGAACATTTTTTTGTATGCTGCTAACATATAGATAGCACCAACAATAATTGCAATACCCGCTAAAAGAGTTAATATATGAGACTGTTGGTAAAATCCAAGCAGACTTAAAAACTCACCTACGAAGTTAATAGTAAGTGGCATACCAACTGAAGCCATTAACATAATACCAAATATAGTCGCATATCTAGGCATAACAGATGCCAATCCACCAAACTCACTCATCATCTTAGTATGACGTCTATCATAGATTACACCGACAAGCAGGAAGAGTGCACCTGATACAACACCGTGAGCAATCATCAAAAAGATTGAACCTGAGATACCTTCAACATTAAGCGCAAATGTACCAAGAACAATAACACCCATATGTGAAACAGATGAGTAAGCAACAACCTGCTTAACATCCTCTTGAGCATAAGCGACCATCGCTGTATAAACAATCATAATAATAGATATGATTGCTATAGGGAACATAAAGAAAACCGAAGCATCAGGAAATAGTGGCAGTGAAAAACGGATAAACGCATATGTACCCATTTTAAGTAAAATCGCCGCTAATATCACAGAACCGATAGTTGGTGCTTGACCGTGAGCATATGGTAACCATGTATGAAATGGAAACATTGGCACTTTGATAGCAAAACCAAGAAAGAAAGCTGCAAAAAGCCAAAGTTGATATGTCTCAGGTAAAATCAATCTATACCAGTCTAGAATTGCAAAACTCCATATACCAGTCGCCTGGAAATAGAAATATGCCATAAATAGTATACCCACGAGCATCACTAATGAACCAGCAAATGTATAAAGGAAAAACTTCACAGAAGCGTAAATACGTAGTGGACCACCCCATGCACCGATAATATATAACATCGGTACAAGTGAAAGTTCCCAGAACACATAAAATACTACAGCATCAAGAGCAGCAAATACACCTACCATAGTCATCTGTAGCATTAAAAGAGTTATAATCATGTTCTTAACATTTTTTGTATCAGTAAGTGACGCGATACCTATCAATGTAAAAAACGCAGCTAAAATGATAATAAATAGAGAGATACCATCTACACCTAAGATATAGTTAATTCCAAAAGCTGGAACTAAAGCTATCTGCTCCATAAACTGCATACCAGCTGCGTTTGAATCAAACGCAAACCAAAGCCATAAAGCGAGTGCAAACTCAATAGCAGAAACAGCTACTCCATAAGCACGTATACTATCTTTTTGTATCATGAATCCAAACACTGCTGCGACAGCAGGGAAGAATATTAAAATCGATAAAATATGATCAATCATCTACTAAACTCCTAAGCCTGATAAAATTGTTTTAATTTCATCAGAATATCTTACTGCTAGTCCAAAAACCACAGCTAACGATAGCATACCAATTGTACCTGCTACCATCCATTTTAACATCGTAGATAAATTACCACTCTGCATATCTCTAGTTTTCTCACCTGTAGTATATATGATACCTGCTATACCATCTACAGTTGCATCAACAACCTTCATATCAACCTGTTTCCAGAAAACCGTTGAAATTTCTCTGTATGGTTTTACTAAATACTCTTCGTATGCATATGGAATATAGTATTGGTTTTTCAAGATTTTATAACAAAGTCTATTTTCCATCTCACTTGTTCCATCTGGTACTTTAATATCTTTAGACATATATTTTTTATATGCGAAGAAAATCGCTACAAGAACAAAAAGTTGTGTACCTATAGTCATAGTCCAGTATAGTGCTGCTGAGTGAACATGATATTCAGTTGCAGGTAAAACAGCTGTCACCATATCAAAATATGTCCCTTTTAGCGCACCAGCAATTACTGCGAGTACTGCTAATGGCAGCATTACCCATAGCATAAAGCTATACGCTTCATGTGGATGAAAGCCTAAAGCTGTGTGTCTATCTTCACCATGGAAAATAAGTGCGATAATTCTAAATGAATAAAACGCAGTTAAACCAGCTGTGAAAAGTAGTACACCATAGATAATATAGTGTGCATCAATAAACGCAACCTCTAAGATTAAATCTTTAGAGAAGAAACCAGCAAGTGGGAAGATTCCAGCAAGAGCGACAGATGCCAAAGTCATAAGAATCATTGTACCCTTCATTGTCTTACCAAGTCCACCCATTTTAAACGGATCAAGTTCATCATTCATAGCATGCATTACATTACCTGCACCAAGGAATAGAAGAGCCTTAAAGAATGCGTGAGCCATTAGGTGAAAGAGTGCAACCCAGTAAGCCCCAAGACCTGCTGCTGCAAACATATACCCTAATTGTGATAGTGTTGAGTAAGCAATAACCCTCTTAATATCACGATTTACAAGAGCCATAGTTGCTGCAAAAATTGCAACAAATGCTCCAAGACTAGCAATAAACAGACCGATATGAGGGATTAAAGCATATAACTCGTTTGAACGAACAACAAGATAAACACCAGCTGTAACCATTGTTGCTGCGTGAATAAGTGCAGAAACCGGTGTAGGTCCCTCCATCGCATCAGCAAGCCAAGTGTGAAGTGGGAACTGTGCCGATTTACCCATAGCACCTACAAATAAGAAGATACCAATCCAGGTTAAAGTCTCAGCATCTAAAGCCGGCATTGCTGCAAAAGCTTCAGCGTACTGAAGTGTACCTGTATTCCAGTATACTAAGAAAATACCAATTA
>JANTGV010000122.1 GCA_024762745.1 Sulfurimonas sp.
ATGTTTGAATACCTTCTTAAAAGAGTTGCTATCTTAGAACATGTACTTGTTGAAGACAACAAAACTGTACTCGAAGAGGACTTAGAACTAGAACACATCTACGAATCTTTTATTAAAGCGATGAAAACATAAATAAATTTTCTACTGTAAACTTATATATACTATTATTTTAGTATAATACCGACAATATTTTATTGGAGGTTTTTATGCTAACAGACCGCGTAAACACATTATCTGAATCAATTACTATTGCTATTACAACATTAGCTGGTGAATTAAAAGCCGAGGGGAAAGACATCTTGAGTTTTTCTGCTGGTGAACCTGACTTTGGTACACCTCAAGTTATCAAAGATGCTGCTATAGATGCTATCAATAATGAATACACAAAATATACTCCAGTTGATGGTTACCCGGAGCTTAGAGAAGCTATCGTTAAGAAACTAAAACGTGACAATAACTTAACATATGCACCAAATCAGGTAATTGCCAACAATGGTGCTAAACACTCTCTATTTAATCTCTTTTCAGCAGTAATTCAAGAGGGTGCTGAAGTTATCATTCCTGCTCCTTACTGGGTTACTTATCCTGAGTTAGTTAAATATTGTGGCGGTAAAGTTGTTGAAATTGAAACGCATGACACTGATGGTTTCAAAATCACTCCGCAACAGTTAAAAGCTGCAATTACAGCTAATACCAAAATGCTTATTCTGACAACTCCATCGAACCCAACTGGTTCAATATATACAAAAGATGAATTAACTGCATTAGGTAAAGTGCTTGAAGGTACAGATATCATTGTTGCTTCTGATGAGATGTATGAAAAGCTGACTTATGAAGGAACTTTTACTTCATGTGCAGCTGTTAGTGAAGATATGTACAAAAGAACAGTAACAATTAATGGTCTATCTAAATCAGTTGCTATGACTGGATGGAGATTTGGTTATATGGCAGCAGCCGATACTGAACTTATCAAAGCAACAAAGAAACTTCAATCGCAGAGTACATCAAATATAAATTCAATAACTCAAATAGCAGCAATTGCTGGTTTAGATGGCAGTGCTGATGCTGACATAGCTATGATGAAAGAAGCATTTATTGAACGTAGAAATGAAGCAGTAAGGCTTATTAATGAGATAGATGGTTTAAGCGTACTTAAACCGGATGGTGCGTTTTACCTATTTGTAAATATTAAAGAAGTTTCATCCGATTCTATGGAATTTGCAAAGAACCTATTAGCAAGCAAAGGTGTTGCTGTTGTTCCTGGTGTTGCGTTTGGTAGTGAGGGTTATTTTAGACTCAGTTTCGCTACAGATATAGATACTATTCGTGATGGTATCTCAAGAATTGCAGAGTTTATTAGAGAAATAAACTCTTAATAGTTCCAGTTACATGCCAGCAATGGCATGTTATGATAGATTCATCCTCCTTTTCCACTCCCTATTAATTTAAAGTTATTAATTTATGTTAGAATTCTCATACTAATTTAGAGGGGCTCTTTTTGAAAAAAATATTTATACTACCAATCCTGTTTCTTTTGTTTTCTGTTTCGTTATCTGCAAAAGAGAATTATATACAAGTAATGTCTATAAGTGATCCAAACTACTTACACTCTGTAAAAAAGCGAATAAACAATCTAGGATATAAAACATATGTTAAAAAGTTAGGGAAGTGGAACATAGTTTATTCTGGTCCTTTTGAAAATACTGCAGATGCAAACAAAGCGCTTATCAGAGTGAAAAAAAATATATCAAAAGATGCTTTTTTAACAAAAATAACTCCAAAAAAATCTAAAGAAAAAATAGAACCAGTAAAAAAAGAAGAGAAAAAACAAGCAGTACAAAAAGTCACACTTGAAGATATTATAGTTCCCAAGAAAAAAGCTACTATGCCAGTAAAAGAGACTAATACCAAAGCTCTTAAAACGCAAAAACAAAAAAAAGTAATCACTCCTCCATCACCATCTAAACAGACAGTAGAAAAAGCTGAAAAAAGCATAATAGACAAAATCACATATGTCGATGCTAAGGGAGAAAAAGGTTTTTATATAGCTCTTACAACCGGTCTCTCTTTAGTGAATATTCAACAGACTGGAACCCTACCCTTGGACATAAAACTAGATGACTCCGGTCTTAATATCAGCCCAGAGATAGGTTACTATTACAATGATAACATTTTTATCTCTCTTAACTACCAATATACAGACTTGAAAGCTGTTACTCTCAATAGTATACTTGGGACAATAAACTACCAGCTTGATGAGTTTTACTCTATATCTCCATTTCTCGGACTAATTGCTGGATATAGTACAAGAGAGTGGGAGAAAGATCCTGTTTCCTCCTCTGTAGACTTTCCTGCAGTTTCCTCTTTTGTTGGAGGCATACAGGCAGGTAGTGAAATAGAGTTTGATTATTTAACACTTTATCTGTACTACAGATATTTATTCATGGATACAACTACAGAACTATATGACAGTGCTAGAAGTAACAAAATAGAGTATGGGAATGAAGAGAGTTTTAATCTAGGGGTTAAGTATAACTTTTAAAAGTAGGGATTACCTACTTTAAAGCTTGTAAGGCTTCGATAACTTCATCTAAATTATCAAATGGAATATGAACTTTCCATTCAGGTTCATTAGCATTTCCAGCTAGAGAGATTCCTACACTTGCTACCGGAGCACTGTCTTTACCATACGGCTCATCAATTTTTGCTACAGATATAACACCATTTTTTGTTCCACTTAATGCAATTGTTTTACTCATTTTAGATTCCTTGAAAAATTTATTTAAGTAGTTTAGCGATTTTACCCTGAAGTTTAAGCCACTGTTTGTGGCCCATCAAAGGAAAACCGGCAAAAGTTAAGCCACTCTCTTTTATACTCTTCGTAATACCACTTCTTGCTGCAAAAGTATTAAAAGGGGCTATCTCTAAGTGACCAGCAACACCTGACTGAGCACCCATAACAGTATTTCTTCCCATTTTAGATGAACCGGCAAAACCACTTTGGGCTACTAAAACAGAATACTCTCCTATCTCACAGTTGTGACCAACTTGCACAAGATTATCTATGCGAACACCTTTTTTAATAAGTGTAGTACCAAAAACAGCTCTATCTATAGCAACTGAACTACCAATCTCAACATCATCCTCTAGAACAACATTTCCATTTTGATATATTTTTTTATGTTCTCCAAGCCTGTTTGTAGCAAAACCAAATCCATCAGAACCTATGGTCGTATTAGCATGAATTCTACAATCTTTTCCAAGTTCACAGTCTCTATAGATAGTTACATTAGGGTAGAGAATAGTGTTATCACCTATAACAGCTTTAGCACCTATATAGACATGAGCCATAATTGTACAGTTCTTACCGACAATAGCGCCATTTGCAACTTCTGCTTTTTGCGATATAACACTACCCTCGCCTATTATAGGAGCTGGTAAGTCACCCTCTTCTATAGGAGGTGCAAAATGCTTTGAGAGAGTTGCAACTTCCCAATATGGAGTCTCAACAACTAAAGCCACAGAAGTATCAGGAACACTCTCTTTGAGCTCCTCATCAATTAAAATAGCGCCTGCATTAGAGTTTTGTATATCTTTTAAATATTTTGAGTTTGAAACGAAAGAGATTTCGTTTTTAGTTGCATCTTTTAAAGTGTTAATACCTCTAATTTCAATATCTTCACCATTGAATTCTGCTCCAACTATTTTAGAAATCTCTTGAAGTCTCATCGTCTATCTCTCTAGTGCTACTGCACCACTTCTTACAATCTCTTTAGGATTATATCTCTTGATTGCTTCTAGGAAATGACTTACGCGTTTTGGTTCATCTGCGACCATTGCAATAATAACATTCTCACCGGAATTAACAATCTTTCCATTGTATGCTTCACAAATTGTGTTAATATCACTTAGGTTTTCAGTAATCGGAAATTTAATAAGAGCCATCTCCTTTTCCACTAAATCTGCATGCTCGTAAACACGAAGAACTGGTATAAGCTTATGAAGTTGCTTAGTTATCTGCTCTATTACACGTACTGACCCCGATGTTACTATCGTTAAACGAGAGTATTTACTGTCTGGAATTGGAGCAACCGTTAAAGATGTGATATTGTAACCACGTCCAGAAAAAAGGTTTGTTATACGAGAGAGAACACTTGCCTCATTAATAACAATAACTGAAACTACTCTTCTTTCACTATTATCAGTCATTATTTTGTCTCCTTTTTCTCTAATAACATCATATTAAACAGACTTCCGCCTGCTGGTACCATAGGCATAACATTTTCAAATCTTTCAACGATTACCTCTATAAACGCAACAACATTTTTCTCAACAGCATCTTTTAAAGCTGCATCAAACTCCTCTTTTGTCTTAACTCTATAACCAATCCCACCAAAAGCTTCTGAAAGCTTTACAAAATCTGGTTGAACACTTAAATCAGTCTCTGAGTGACGTTTATCATAAAAGAGTGTCTGCCACTGACGAACCATACCTAAGAAATTATTGTTAAGAATAATATTAATTACTGGTATCTTCTTTTCAACTGCTGTCATCAACTCCTGTACATTCATGAGAATCGAACCATCCCCTGTAAAGTTAATAGATGTCTTATCTGGAGTCGCTGCTTTTACACCGATAGCCGCCGGAAAACCAAATCCCATAGTCCCTAGACCACCAGAAGTTATCCACTGGTTTGGACGACTAAACGGATAAAACTGTGCAGCCCACATCTGATGCTGACCAACATCCGTTGATATATTGGCACTGTCGCCA
>JANTGV010000123.1 GCA_024762745.1 Sulfurimonas sp.
GGTGATTTTACTGTTGCAGATTACCTATTATGGAATGAACTTCCAGTTGCACTAGGTAACTTAGTTGGTGGTCTGTTCTTTGTTGGTATCATGATCTACTATACACACTATAAAACTGGTAAAAAAAGAGAATTATAATAACTATATATGAGAGCCCCGTAAAAGGCTCTCTTCTCTATTTTATCTTGGAAGTATTTTTGTAATACTTCAAAGATAAAATAGATATGGAGATGAAAAATGACAAAAATAGAGATGACTGAAGCAATCGTTATCGCAAGAAAAGGTTTAGGTTTTAGTTGGGAAGAATTAGCACAACAAGTTTCTTTGGGAAGTGTTTTTCTTACTTCAGCATGTTTTGGTATGAACAGCTTAAAGAAGGAAGATGCAGATAACCTTTGTAAAGCTTTAGAGCTTTCAGAAGATGTCTCTATCGCCTTACAAGAGTATCCTACAAAAAGCTGGGAAAAAACGGTTCCAACAGATCCACTTGTCTATAGATTTTATGAAATAGTTGGTGTATATGGTGAAACTATAAAAGAGCTTGTCGGTGAAAAGTTTGGGGATGGGATTATGAGTGCTATTGATTTCTCTATGGATATTGATAAAGAGAAAAATCCTGCTGGAGATAGAGTTGTTATTACAATGAATGGTAAATTCTTACCATATAAGTCTTGGTAGGATTAAGCACCGCCTAAAATGAAAAATCAACTCACAGTCTCAGTTGGACAGTATACTAGTAAAGGTCGTAAAGAGTTAAATCAGGATTTTCATGATGTAAGAATTCCTAATGAACCTCTTTTGAGTACAAAAGGGATTGCTGTAGCTCTTGCAGATGGAATCAGTTCTTCGAAAGTTAGTGATAAAGCAAGTAAGATTGCTGTTAATACCTTTTTGTCTGATTACTATAGTACACCTGAGAGTTGGTCGATAAAAAAATCTGCTGAAAAAATTTTAATTGCTACAAATAGTTGGCTTTACTCTCAAAATAGAAAAGATTTGGAAAATTATGATAAAGATAAGGGCTTTGTCTGTACATTTAGTTCTATGGTCCTTCGAGCACAAAAAGCACACTTCTTCCATATTGGTGATTCTAGAATCTACAAGATAAGAAACAGAGAGATTATACAGATAACGAGTGATCACCGTATTCATATATCAAGTCAAGAAAGTTACTTAGCCAGAGCTCTAGGAGCTGATGCAAAAGTTATGATAGATCATATCGAAGAAGATATTGAGTTAAATGATCTGTTTTTGCTTATGACAGATGGAGTTTATGAACATGTAGATGAATCTTTTATGGTTGATTTAGTTGAGAAGAAGAGTGATGACTTGGGCTTTATCGCAGAAAATATAGTGCAAGAGGCTTATAATAATGGTTCAAAAGACAATTTGACATTAGAGGTAGTAAAGGTTGATGTACTTCCAAGTGAGAGCGAGGAAAATATATATGTCAATACAGATAATAAAGAGTTTCCACCTGAACTTAAGGCTGGGATGAAGTTTGATGGCTTTAGTATTATAAAAGAGATACAGAAGAACCATCGTAGTCATATTTTTCTTGCAGTTGATGATGAAACATCTCAGAAAGTCGTAATAAAGTGTCCTTCAGTCAGTTTACGTGAGGATAAAGCTTATATAGAGCGATTTGTGATGGAGGAATGGGTTGCTAAAAGGATAAATAATAATCATGTTGTTAAAGCATACGAACAAAATAGGCCTAAAAAATACCTCTACACAGTGATGGAATTCGTTGAGGGAAGAACATTAGCAGAGTGGATGCTATACAATGTTAACCCAAGCCTGAACCAAATACGGGATATCACAGGTCAAATTGCCAGAGCCCTACAAGCTTTTCATAGAAAAGATATGTTGCATCAAGATATCAGACCTGAGAATATCTTGATTGATGAATATGACCAAATAAAGATCATAGATTTTGGCTCAACAAGAATTTTAAATCTTGTCGAGATGAATACTGTGTTAAACGATGGACAAATTTTAGGAACAGTACAATATTCTGCACCAGAATACTTCATTGGTGAGGTCGGTTCCACTCGTTCGGACATGTTCTCTTTGGCAGTTATAGTGTATCAAATGTTATCTGGAAAATTTCCTTATGGAGCTAATGTTGCAAGAGCTACATCAAAAGCTTCACAGAAAAAGCTTAAGTACAAATCTTTATATTCGGATGAATATGAAGTGCCTTCATGGATAGATGCAACACTCCATAAGGCCTTGTCAGTTGATCCGTATAAACGATACGATGAAATATCAGAGTTTGTATATGACCTAGGTCGTCCTAACCCAAAATTTATAAGAATGGCTCGTGCACCTATATACGAACGTTCACCACTCTATTTCTGGAAAATAGTTAGTATCGTAGAGGCAGTAGTTATATTTATTTTGTTATTTATAGAGAGTCAATAACTTTCCTCATTTTTTCCTTATATATCATTCTATAATTGATTAGGTAACTAGAGGAGTTTTAAAATGACAAAATTACTAAAAGCATATGAAGAGAGAAACCAAAAGATAAATAAAATAGAGAAACTTAAGTCTCTCAAAACACCTTTATCAGTATATGAAAAACTAACTTCAATATGTAACCTCGGATATGATAATCTGAACGATGAAGACAGTAAGTTCTTTCTTAAATGTTTTGGCCTGTTTGACAAAGGTGAAGGCAAGTTTATGATCCGTCTTCGAATACCAGGCGGTAGGCTTAATGTAGAACAAGCAAGAGCCATAGGAGCGATTGCAGATACTTATGGTGAAGATTATATTGATATTACTACGAGACAGCAGATTGAACTGAGATTTATCCCTTTTCAATCACTACCGCTAATCTTACAAGTGCTTGACTCTGTAGGAATAACAACTTTTCAAACAGGCGTAGACAATTTTAGAAATATTGTTACTTCACCACTTGATGGTCTTGCTAAAGATAGTTATATAGAGTGTATGCCTATCATTAAAGCTTTGCAGGAGATATTTTTAAAACGTGAAGAGTGGATTGGAGTGCTCCCAAGAAAGTTTAACACTGCGATACTCGGAACGGGAACAAATGACTGTAATATCTTTGGACATGACTGTTGTTTTGTTCCTGCTAAAAACGCAGAGACTTATGGTTTCAATCTTTACCTTGGTGGAAAAGTGGGTGTGCAGGCAAAAGATAGTGGTCTATTTGTAGAGCCACAGCAGGTCAGTACTGTTTTTAAAGCATTAATAGAGCTCTTTAAAAAGTACGGTTTTAAAGATAATAGAAATAAAAATAGACTTCACTTCTTGATTGAAGCCGTTGGAATGGAAAGCTTTTGTGAAGCATTGATAAATGAATCTGGAGTTAAGCTTGTAAAGAGTGGAGAGCTTTTGGTTGATAATGAGCTGAACCTGAACAGAGGAGTCGTGCCTTTAAAAGGAGATAAAGAAGCTGTACTCTTCTCAATACCTTCTGGAGTATTTTGTGGTTCGGACTTAATTAAAGCATCAGATATTGCTAAGGAGAGTGATGCTCAAATATGCTTGAGTGTTGAACAGAGTTTCTTTATTGTTGCAGATTCTAAACATACACAAAGTATTAAAGAGAGTCCTCTGTATCAAAAATATCAATCGTATCAAAACATGTACTTTAATAATCAAATAGCATGTGCAGGAACAGCGACATGTACATTTGGAGTTATACCTAATAAACCAGATGCTATAGAGATGGCCCAATATCTGCAACAAGAGGTTCCAATAGAGAATGCAAAAGTAAGAATGTATTGGTCAGCGTGTCCAAAAGGATGTGGTATTCATGGTATTGCAGATATAGGATTTGAGGGCTGTAAAGCAAAAGATGAAGATGGTAATACCTGTTATGGTGTACATATATATTTAGGTGGTAAAGCTACAAAATCAGCTAAAGAAGCCAGAGTTTTACATAAGTCCGTACCTCTTGAAAAAGCTAAGTATTTAGTTAAAGACCTTATGTTGAAATACAAAAAAGAACGCTTTGAAGGTGAAAGCTTTGAAAGTTATGATGAGAGAGTATTGAGTCACTTGAGTCTTGAAGAGATAATTGCTTAATTCAAGAGGTATATGATAAAAAGTTGGA
Source organism: Sulfurimonas sp. (assembly GCA_024762745.1). Next base: position 4,094 of record JANTGV010000123.1, read on the forward strand.
AAACGATTCTAACAATAGGTAGTGGAGGCTTTTTTGGGGTAGTTTTACGTGCATGTATAAAGGATTATATCTCTCATAAAGTGCCCCATCCCTATGGTACATTAGGTGTTCGATAAAACTTGAAAATGCCATAAATAAAGGGTTTTATTTTTGCAAATTTCCTGTTTTTTAGGAAATTAAGTGAAGTTTAGTGTCCATTTTTAGTACCGGTTTCTACTTGAAAAGTGAGTTGTGATTTCCAACTTGAACTAATACCAACTCTAAAATATCATCATTTATTTTATATATTAAAAGTAAATCTGGTTTAATATGACACTCTCTTAAATCTTTAAAGTTACCAGTAAGTTTATGATCTTTATATTTTTCTTCAAGCTCCATATTCTGAGCTAATAAAATGATTACTTCTTTTAGAAGATTTCTATCACTTGAAGATAACTTTTTATATTGCTTTTTAAAAGAAGCTGTTCTAAATATGGAATACATTAACTATCTAAATCTTTAAATAATTCATCAGTAGTTTTAAAACTTTGTCCATTTTTTGTTTCAAGTTCGTCTATAGAATTTTTAAACTCTTTTGTTGGTATCTTCACATCGAATGGTAGACCTCTATTCGCAACTACCATACTTGTAAATATATTAACTGCTTCTGTAAAGTTTAGA
>JANTGV010000124.1 GCA_024762745.1 Sulfurimonas sp.
GCCTATGTGTTTTATTTTAATGAAGAGTCGACTTACGAGTCTCTTCATCAAAAATAATCCCACCCCATGAATTTGTCAAGGTACCATTTTTCATCAAGGAGAATGGCACTAAAAAATCAAATCCAGATGACATTATAACTATATTAGTATTAATACTATATAGTTAAAATTCTTGATTACTCCCCTCTCTTACTAGCTTCTAGTGTTGGTCTTGCACTTCTAGGAATAATCATCCATATTTTTCTCACTTCACTTCTATAACTATGTAATATATCTTGTGCTTTTTGACTACCCGTTTTATCTACAAAGTCTTGTAATAGACGTTTAAGTTCAAACATATCTGCATCAAACTCATCATTATCAAGTCTAATAGCTTCTACAAGCTCTGTATTAATTTTTTCATAGAATGTTCTATCTTCATCATAAACAAATGCTTTACCACCAGTCATACCTGCACCAAAGTTAACACCCGTTTTACCTAGAATCACAACTGTACCACCTGTCATGTATTCACAGGGATGATCTCCTGTACCTTCTACAATAGTGGTTACTCCAGAGTTTCTTACAGCAAATCTCTCACCAACTTGACCATTAATGTAAAGAGAACCACCTGTAGCACCATAAAGACAAGTATTTCCGCCAAGAGCAAACTCTTGTCCACTCTTTTCAGCAGTAATTACAATATTACCGCCATTCATACCTTTACCTATGTAGTCATTTCCTGCACCATAAAGGTTAATATTGATACCCTTAGACATAAATGCTCCAAGTGATTGACCGGCAACACCTCTCATATTTAAGGTAATCGTATTATCAGGTAGTCCATCATTTCCATATCTAGAAGCAATTTCTCCTGAGATTCTTGTAGCAAAACTTCTATTTAAGTTAGAGATCTCTTTTTCTAATACAATTGCTTTTTCTGGATTCTCAATTGTTGGTAATAGTTCTTCAATAATTGCTTTTTCATACTCATTTTGATCATAAGGCTCGTTAAATGGAACTTGACACGTATTGACACCATCTATTTTGTACAGTAATGATTCAAAGTCAAATTTCTTTGCAAACTCATCATCAATGACATCCAGAAGATGGTTTTGTCCAATAACTTCTTCTAAAGACTTATATCCTAAAGAAGCAAGAATCTCTCTAACATCTTCTGCTAATAGTGTGAAATAGTTTACTACTTTATCAACATTACCTTTGAATTTTTCTCTTAACTTTTCATCTTGAGTTGCAACACCAACTGCACATGTATTCATATGACAAACTCTCAGCATGATACATCCAACAATAACAAGTGCCCCTGTACCAAATGCGTACTCTTCAGCACCCATAATTGCAGCTTTTACAACATCTAGACCAGTTTTTAGACCACCATCTGTTTCAAGTGTCACCTGACCTCTTAGATTATTTACTTTAAGTGAATTATGTGCTTCAATCAGTCCAAGCTCCCAAGGATTACCTGCAAATCTGATCGACCCGATAGGAGCCGCTCCAGTACCACCGTCTCCACCAGAGATAATTATCTTATCAGCATATGCTTTAGCAACACCAGAAGCAATTGTCCCAACACCGGCAGATGATACAAGTTTTACTGCAACTTTTGCTTTAGGATTAGCTTGCTTAAGGTCAAAAATAAGTTGCGCCAAATCTTCAATGGAGTAAATATCATGGTGTGGTGGAGGTGATATAAGTGTAACACCTGGCTTAGTGAATCTTAAGGTCGCTATAAGTGGAGAAACTTTTGATCCCGGTAACTGACCACCCTCACCCGGTTTAGCACCTTGAGCAACTTTAATCTGTAACTCCTCAGCAGATTGTAAATACTCTGGAGTTACACCAAATCTACCCGATGCAACTTGCTTAATCTTAGAATTTCTATCACTCCCTAGTCTCTCTTTAGCTTCACCACCCTCACCTGAGTTTGATTTTGCACCAATTTTGTTCATTGCTGCCGCCAAAGTTTCATGAGCCTCTTGTGAAATTGACCCCATAGACATAGCCGCAGTCGAGAATCTCTTAAAGATTTCAGAGAGTGGTTCAACTTCATCTACTGAGATTGCTTCTTTAGTGCTTTTTAACTTAAAGAAATCTCTAATAAATTTCTTATCTCTTCCATTAACTAACTCTTTTAGCTTATCCCAATCTTCTTTTTTTCCAGATGTTGCAGCATCTTGGATTGCAGCAATTGTTGGTTTAGATAAATCGTGGAACTCTTCACCTTTTCTATACTTATAATATCCACCTTTGTAAAGTGCTTTATCTTTCCCATCAAATTCAGCTGTATATGCACGAGAATGATTTGAGTTTAATCTTTCATCAATATCTGAATATGAAAGACCCGCTAATAAAGATACACTTCCTGCAAAACAGTCATTAACAATCTCATCACTTAAACCAATAACGTCAAATAGTCTCGAATTTCTGTATGAAGACAGAGTAGAGATACCCATCTTAGACATAATTTTCATAAGACCAGCACCCATCGCTCTTCTAAATCTTCTCATATTAAAAGGAAGATCCTCAGCGTATTCAGTGCCCTCAGCCACTTGTTCAACTGTATAGTAGAGTAAGTAAGGTAAAATGGCTGCAGCACCATATCCTAACATACAAGCTGCTGAATGTGGATCGAACACTTCACCCGTAACAGCAACGATACTTACAAGGTGTCTTAACCTTACCTCTAATAACTTTTGACTTGTAGCACCAATAACCATAAGCATTGGAATCACTTTATTATCAGCATCCAAATCTCTATCGTCTAAGATAACTGTTCTAACACCATTATCTCTTACGTCCACAATTATTTTTTCGATTAAAGTCTCTAAAGAGGCTCTTAAATCATCTGTATATGCAGTTGAATACTTACCAATTTTATATGCTGGATCATATTTTGAAGAAGTTTCATCACCAAACTCTTGTAAAATAGAAAACTTCTCAGCCGACATAATAGGAAGTACTGTTTTAAGTCTTTTTCCATGTTCTGGCGTATCTTCAAGCACATTTCTCGTTTCACCAAAGCCGGTATTAAGGCTCATAACTGTTTTTTCTCTGATAGGATCAATCGGTGGATTAGTTACTTGAGCAAACTTTTGCTTGAAGAAATCTGTAAAGTTTCTCTGCTCAGTTGAGAATGCAGCTATTGGTGTATCATCACCCATAGAACCAGTTGTCTCTTTCCCCTCTTTTAACATTGGCATAATTACTTGCTTGTTTAACTCTTGTGTGTAGTTAAAGTATCTCTGCTTCGCTTCCATCTCATTTTTTTCAAACCTACAAGTGTCAACTTCTGCTGTAATAGCATGTTCTTGAAGGTATGACATATTTTCAGACAACCATTTGTCGTAGTTATGCATAGTTTTTAGGTGGTCATTAATATCTTCATTTTTAAGAACTTTTCCATACTTAAGATCAATTCCTATCATCTCACCAGATTGGAGTCTACCTCTTTCAGCTATCTCCTCTTCTGGTAATTCAAGTACACCATACTCTGAAGAGATAAGCATTCTATTGTCAGTCGTTCTAATATATTTGGATGGTCTTAATCCATTTCTATCAATAACACACCCAATATATCTACCATTTGTCATACTCACTGCTGCTGGTCCATCCCATGGCTCAAAACAAGTACTTGAATATTCATAGAATGCTCTTAATTTTGAATCCATTGCATGGTCATTATGCCAAGGTGCTGGAACCATTGAACGAGCAGCTTTGAAAAAATCCACACCATTTACTTGTAAGAACTCCATAAAGTTATCTAAACTAGCCGAATCACTCATGCCATCTTGAATAACATCAGTGAGTCTTACCATTTCATCTTCAGTGAATATACCAGACTTCACGGCAGCCATTTTAGCCTTAACATTTAATCTGTTAGCTGTTACAGAGTTAATCTCTCCATTGTGTGCAATAGTTCTAAACGGCTGAGCAAGTTTCCATTGAGGCAGAGTATTTGTTGAGAACCTTTGATGAAATAGACAAAAAGAGATTTTAAAATTTTGAGATGCCAAATCTGTATAAAACTCTTTAATGTGAGTTGGCATCACAAGACCTTTATATGAGACTACAGTTGTTGAGAATGATGGGATATAAAATGTATTATCTTTTTTTAGTTTTGCTTCAATCTCTTTTCTTGATAAATATACCAATGCATCTAGTCTTTCATTAGCCACAGGGGAAGCAGGTGCCACAAACAACTGCTTAATCATTGGTAACATTCCTAGCGCTTGCTCACCAAGCGCATCAGTATTGATAGGTACATCTCTTGTGTAAATAACTTTTAAATCATTATTTTCACATACAGACTTCATTACATTGAAATCATTATTATTTGTAGAGAATACCATTGCTACAGCATACTGTTCTGGTACATCTACACCATTTTTAGCAAGCTCTTTCTCAAAAAAAGATTTTGGCATGGAAAGTAACAGACCTGAACCATCACCTGTTTTTCCATCTGCTGCTATAGCACCTCTATGCATCATTCTTGATAATGCAGTTATCGCATCCTCTAAGTTTTTATGTGTTGGTTTATTGTCTATTGAAGCTAATAGTCCAAAACCACAGTTATCTTTAAAAGAAGTTAATAAATCTAAATTACACCCCATCGTATTCCTTCTTAATTATTATAAT